>JBILIM010000060.1:0-7671 GCA_044349985.1 Crocinitomicaceae bacterium | reverse complement strand
AATAAAACCAGCTGAATGACATTCATCAGTCATCACTAATGCATCATATTTATCTGCCAAATCACAAATTTCATTCATTTTGGCAATATCACCATCCATGGAAAAAACACCATCTGTAACGATAATTCTAAAGCGTTGGTCTTGAGCCTTTTTCAATTGCTCTTCCAAATCATTCATGTCGGAATGCTTGTAACGGTAGCGCTGAGCTTTACACAATCGAATTCCATCAATAATTGACGCATGATTCAATTCATCGGAGATTATAGCGTCGGCCTCTGTGAACAATGGCTCAAAAACACCTCCATTGGCATCAAAAGCTGCTGCGTAAAGAATGGTGTCTTCCGTATCATAAAACCTCGCGATTTTTGCTTCCAATTCTTTATGAATGTCTTGGGTTCCACAGATGAATCTCACGGACGACATTCCGTATCCATGCGTATCCAAAGCATCTTTTGCAGCTTGTACAACTTCCGAATGTGAAGATAAACCAAGGTAATTATTGGCACACATGATTACGACTTCATCCCCGCTGCTTACTTTTACTCGAGCACCCTGAGGAGTCGTGATTACACGTTCTCTTTTAAAAATCCCTGCTTCTTGGATGCCATTCAATTCATCCTGAAGATGTTGTTTTATTTTTCCGTACATGAACAATTATATTGAAACAAATATAGAAAAATCTACCGTTAATAAGAATAGTAATTACTCTAGAAGTTCCACTTCATATCTCGTTCTGAAAGTAAAGCGAAAGAAACTTTGTAATCCACTTTCGGTGCGAATTGATTGCCATCGGAAATGACACCATATAAACCTACTCTGAGTCTACGGCGCGAAAACTTAAAATTGCGTTCCAATCCAGCAAATAGTTCATAATGTTGCCAGTCGAATTCTTTAACATAAAGCGCCCCTGCGCCCACCACCAAGCCAATCCCTGTTTTTTTCATGAATGGAATTTTACTAAGGATTGCACCATTATCGTGATGTACGAAATGGATTTCGTAAAAAATATCACGTGAAGGAAGCGAAGAATCCTGTCCTTGAAAGGAATAAAGCGGATTTGAAAACCAAATCGGATCGCTTCTGCGTTGAAATTTGAAATCGGCAAATTGCAGGTTTTTAGCACTTAAAAACTTTCCACTTGTAACATGATAAGAAGTGGTTCCTAAAGTTCCGATTTTAAACGTTTGCATCATGCCAACCCGCAAATATTCGTGATCGATATCACTCCCAAAAAGCTTAGGGATACCTCGTTCGTATGTTGCATAAAAAGTAGGAAAACGCGAACCCAGAAGCACTTTACGATAGGGTTCTCTCATGTATTTTTGATAAGGCGTATAGGTAATTCCAACTTCTCCAATAAGCGCTTGATACGTTATAAATTCCTCCGGATTGTTATTTGGAATGTCGTTGTCAAACAATGTCAAGAACTGGTAATCCGAAATACTTCTTCTTTCCGAATATTCAACATCCACATTTAGATAAAATCCATTGAATAATTCGTAATTATTCCCTAGTGATCCTGAGGTTTTTTCAATGAAGTTTTCACGTTTGTAAATTTGAGTTATCGCGTCGTAACTTCTGATTACATCAAAATCATGCGAAAAGTCAAAATTCAAAGTTCCGAAGTGAAAAGGGTCATAGCGATAACGCCACCAGGTGCTCCCTTTTAGATCTTTATTCAAGACACCTAAAGAAAGTTCAGTATACGAATCGATTGCCCGTTCATTTGGCCATTTTTTGAAATAATAAATGCTTGGCGCTACTCTCGGGCCTGCAATATACAGGGGGCGAAGTACTCCGGCAATTGAACTTATTGTCCATTGCGATTTATTTGCTCTATTGCGGTGATCAATTCCAAACCAAAGCACTTTAAGCACCGTGATTTTATTAAAGACAGCATCAACGGAATCGAGGTATTCTTTCCTGTTTTGATAATCTTCAATACTGTCTTTAGCAATTATATAGGCTCGTTCCTCTGGAGTTAATTCTACTTTTCTGGTCTGATTCCAAAATGAAGAATCTTTATCATAGGCTTCGCGCTCGGTTACGGCCAATTCATTAGAAAAATATTTTTTTGCAAACGTTTTATTGAATTGATAATTTGAAAAATCTGCAACCGTAGTACACGTTGAAGTTTCGTCCTTGTATTTCACCCCGTAATCCAATTCTTGTTTTGTCAAAACACAAAGGGTGTCGCCCTGATGCTCAAAAGTTTGGCGAATGGTAAAATAATCATACACCAACAAATTTCCTTTATTCATGGTAAGTTCGAGCTTTTGAACCAACCAAAGTGAATCTACGACCCAGATATAACCTTCAAGCGTTGTAGTGGCAGTCAACCTTGGAATGATTTTAATCTTATGAATCTTCCTCCCATTTTCTTCATACTGTTCTTCAAGTCGGTATTTGTAGGAAAGAATTCCAGGGCCGGAAATTGGAGAACTTACTGGAGATTGATGCAAATCATCCAAATGCAGGAGATTTTCGAAGAAATTAAAATTCGATTTAACGGTTGTGGTATAGTACAAATATTGATCGTTACCTCTTTTTTCATAGGCATTTCTAATTTCTTTTACATTCGATGGGGGTGAAAAATCACGATTCAGTTGTACCTCAACCAAATTCATATTGTTGGCCAATGCAGTCTGTTCTTTACGTTCTTCTTCATATGGATCTACAATTCCATCGGGCGCGGCCACTTCATCATCCGATTTATTTTTTCCTTTCCCTTCCTTTTCAGGCTTTTCCTCTCGATCCAATTTCTCGGTTGCCTTGATGTACACGTCAACGGCATGCGGGTAGCGCCAGAGATTCATCTGATCTCTCTTCTCTACAACCTTAAGCATGATTTCTCTTCCAGGATTTGACTTTTTGGCTGTTATCTCAACGCTTTGCAGTTCATTAACTGAAATAACAAACAACTGAATATCTTTTACCTCCTCTTTATCACTTATTGAGACGTAAGCCTCCCGATCATAATAACCGTTTGCACTTACAACTAAAAAATACTCGGCGGGCATCAAGTTCATTTCGTAATAGCCATTGGCATCTGATACCGTTCGCTGATCCGGATCGTTTTTGAGATAAACTTTAGCATAAGGAATACCTATCCCTTGTTCGTCAATAACTTTACCACTCAACTTTTTTTGAGCAAATGAAAAGTTAACCGTTAAAAAAACGGCACAAAAAAGGAAAACAGACTTCAAAACCAATTTAGGCATATCGAATTAAAACTTCAAAACTATTCAGTCATTCAGTTGAATCACCAATGAGACAATACAGAAGTGGTTTTTGTTACAAAATAAAGGTCTTTTTGTGAAATAGTGAGCATTATTTATTTTCATTACGCTGTTGCTCTAGAAATGCCATGTGCTTCTCCATTCGTTTCACCATCCACTTCTTAAGAAAAAACATCATTAATGCAATAACTACAAAAATGTAATAAAACACCCATTTATAAATTCCATCGGTAAAGCATTTATAGGACGTAACGATAAAAATCCCAATTGCAGCTAGCAACCAAAAATATTGCATTACAGTATTGTAAAGTTTCATTTGAAAAATTTTAATCAAAGATACGCAAATGTTTCAGTCCAAATCGCCTTCTTCAATGACAACCTTTCCATAAGGCTTGATGAAGGTATAGGTAGAAAAATCTTGTTTTGTTCGAATGCCTTCACCGAATAAAGTGCCTTTTGGCGTGCTGACCATAACACCTGAATTGGTAAACACGGAACTGTCTTGCCTGTTCCAATTGAGCTGTTCTGTTTCCATTCGCTGTTTCTTTGCATGATTGTAAAGTTGAACGGAATCTTTAACAAAGATCACCCCTTTTTGCATATTCACTTCGCCATACAATGCGGTTAAAGTTGAAACAATCTCGCCATTTTCTTTAAAGAAATTGACCTTTATGCCATCTTTCAGTTTTGTTAGTTCTTCTGGTTCATGGAATGTTTCAGCATAGTTAGCAAACAATTCGATCTTAGCAAATCCCGAGTCGACATACAATACATGCAGGTTCTGGGTTACCTCATCCGGTGATTTTGGGTCATAGGTGATTTTTTGAATGGTTTCCAAATCATTGACGCAAGCTGATAAAAAAAAGACAAGACTAACTAATCCTAGAGAAATAATGGTATTACTTGAGAATTGCTTAATCTTCATTAATAAAAAGCCTGGCGGAAATTAATCCAGTTTTAACTTTCTGAACCATCGTTCATACAATGATGGCGCAATACTGATGCCTAACTGAATACCAAGGTATTTTTCGTTCAAAGCACCTTCAATTCCGGTACTTCTTTGACCTAAGGATAGCCCTAAATTGATTGACGACAAAGTGTTTTGGGTTATGATTGGCAAACCGATACCAATGGTTAACCCTTCATCCTTCAACTGGGAATTTGAGACTGTATAAGGCAAAAGCGATTGATAAAAGCCTGCACGATAATGGATCTTCTCATGAAATTTGGATGATACCGCGTTCTCCAAATACTTCCTTTCAGGTGTATACTGAATTCCGAAAGTTAACTTTGTTGACATCAAACTAAATGGACTGTTTTCAAAACTACTTTCAAATTCGGTCCAATCCGTTCTGGAATAATTCATGTGTAGCGCGAGTTCTGAATTTCTAGAACTGTTATTGGCTTTTTTATCATCGAACCAAAAGGTGTAACCTAAACCAAATTGAAGGGTTGTTGGCATTTTAATATATCCACCTACTCCCGTCGTTTGAGCTAAAGTATCATACTGTTCAGGATCACCAATTATTCCATAAAAAAGATAGGCATCATTGGTTGCGTTTATCTTTTGGGCAGGCTCAATAACAGCCGCAAGCGTTACGTGATGATTACTGAAGAAGGATTGTTTAAAGTATGTTCCAAATTCATAATGTAAAGATTTTACTGTCAAGACATTCCATGAAACACCACCGTCCAAAGCCGTATTATCGAGCAATCTGCTGTTACGTTCATTGTTGGTGGTACCAAATAGGTAACCTATATTTCCTCCTACAGATAAAACCGTATTTTCCAATTTCAAAAGATTGCTGCTCAAACCAATAAAAACACGATTGATGTTTCCTTTACCTAAATAGCGGTATTCAATAGAATCCGAACCAACAACAGTGGTATCAACAATTTCGTAACCTTTTTCTGTAAACGGGCGCAAACCAAAAGCCAATCCAAAGTGTTTTTTCAAAGTAAATGCTAGCGCAAAAGGATCGGGATAAGCCGTTGTTCGCAGCATGACGTTATTCCCTTGTGTATAGCGATTGATTTGGGTGTTTAACCCAATAGTAAAAAGTGGTTGCCCTTGACCAAGCGTATTGTATGTTGCAGGATTGTGCGGATTAAATACTGTTGAATCGAAATACGTTAACCCACAATTGCCTAAACCTGTAAAAGGCGCCAACATATCGTTTCCTTTTTCACCGAGACCATAAGCTGTAAATGGCGAATTGGAAGTAAGTTGTGCATTTCCACAAATGGAAATGAATAGGCTAAAAATCAACAGAAACTTGCTATGCATTGAGCGAATAAATTATTTCCAACCCCTTGAGGGTTAAATTTTCGTCCACAAAGATGTTATTTTTTCCCGCGAAATCAAAACACAATGCATCGCCACCGGTCACAAAAAAGGTTAAGCCATGGTATTCAGCTTCATATTTCGCAATCAATCCATCAATTTCGGCTTGGATTCCATTGATAACACCGGATTGTATAGATGACGTCGTATTTTTACCAATAAGTGGTAAATGCCCTTTCTCGTCCAACAACGGTAAATTTGCCGTATAATCGTTCAAGGATTTATATCTCAGTCTAATTCCAGGAGCAATCGATCCGCCGAGATAATTGTTATTTTGGTCCAAAACATCAAACTTGATGCAGGTACCGATGTCGATTCCCACTTTATAACCTAGGTCTAATTTGGACGCGAGCGCTGCTGCATTACAAAGTCGATCCAATCCTAAAGTGTGAGGCGTTTCATAGGAAACTAAAAACGGAATCTTGCACTGGCTCTCCATATTAAAAATCCCAGGAAATAGTTCCAACATCCGTTCAGTTAGATTTGAACTGGCAACAGAAACCATTGCTTTTGAGGTTAGGGCATACTTTTCGGCAAAAACTTGAAGCTCATCGAATTGTTCGGAACCAAACCGCAATACGTCGGTTAACACGCCATTCTCAAACAAACCGATTTTTATAGCGGTATTGCCGCAATCAATCGCTAGAAAGTCAATATTTCGTGCCATAGAAACAAAGATACATTTACATTTTGTAAAAAAAATAGAGAACTTTTTTTTAGGAACGAATTAAGTTATTATCTTTGTCGTCCAATTGCGGCTGGTACCTTAGCTCAGTTGGTAGAGCAAAGGACTGAAAATCCTTGTGTCCCTGGTTCGATTCCTGGAGGTACCACGAAAAAATCCCGAGTGTAAACTTGGGATTTTTTGTTTTATGAAATGTTCACTGTTTACGTTTTATATTCCGATTCAGCCAAGAAGAAGTGCATGTGTTTCACTCAATTGTAAACACTGCGATTGCATACTACAGATGTAAAATGTTACAATTAGCCTATACCTTCGTAAATTGAACATGAAAAAATTTCTAAGCATCGTTATTACGGGTTTAATACTAAATCAGGGGAATGCACAAATATTGGCAGAAGAGCTAAAAATAGGCTGTGGCAACAATTATTTTCGGGTATTTGATGACATTCAAGCCATGGTGGTAAACGGCAAATGGTGTGGAGACAGCTATTTATGGACAGCTATGGGCATTGGCGTGTCCTACACAGAAGACGCTTACCTTGATGACCAATTGTTTACCGGAGTATGCGCAGATTTAGATTCCATTGGCAATGTTCTAGCAAAATACACTTTCGAAAAAGGTAAATTATCTGCTATTCAACAATTTGACAAAGACGGAAGTATAGGTTTAGAAGGACATTTTCTTAATGGCGTTCCGCACGGTGAACATATTTTATATTCAAAAAACGGTGAAATTGACAGCAAATACAACTTCACCAATGGCGTATTGGATGGTGAATTTTATACCATTATACATACTGATCCCGATCCCGAAACCGGTCTTTCAATTCTAATAGAAGAAGGAACCTATGTGAATGGTCAAAAGATAGTGAGGTCAAGTAATTGGGAGTAATTATGGTTATTCAACAAAATTGGTATTTCAAAATGTAGACCATATGACAGGGTTATGCTTAAAAAGTTCTAAAGCCCAACTTCTGTTCAGGCCGGTTGAACGGGTGATTCAACCAAAAGATGTTCTATTAGACAACTGTTTTAGAAAGGGAATTTGAAATGTTTATAATTTCAATAGTTTATTACTCAACGATACACTATTAACCATAAAAAGCGACCGAAGCCGCCTTTTATGTTAAACCTAACCTAACCACTATTCACTGAAAAAGACTAATTGTTTCTGAAAGAAACAGTTCTTTTCTATACCATGGTAAATGTATTCACGGTATTTCTCAATTGGAAACAATTATTTATTGATTTTAAATTATATTGTTTTGTATATATTATATATAAATTCATAAATAATTATTTCATCTTAATATATTTAATTTTAATCTATTTTAATAATGTTTTAATCGAAAATTAATTTCATCTATTCTTTTAATCCTATTTGAGTTTAAATGTAATGATTA
>JBILIM010000059.1:0-7675 GCA_044349985.1 Crocinitomicaceae bacterium | reverse complement strand
ATCCAATCAAACCAACGTGAATTGTTTTGGCAACTCCAATGGTGCAGCTACTGTTGCCGCAACAGGTGGAACAGGCCCTTACAATTACACATGGACACCAGGTAACTTATCCGGCGGAACGCAATCAAATCTTGCAGCAGGAACATACACTGTGAATATCACTGATGCCAACAATTGTCCAGGATCAACAACGGTTATCATCAACCAACCTACCGCGCTTACCGCAACAGCTACTGCGACGTCTTCAGCGTGTGGCGCAGGTACAGGATCTGCAACAGCAACAGCAACAGGAGGCACAGGATCCTACACGTATTCATGGGCTCCATCTGGCGGTTCTGCTGCAACAGCTAACAATTTAACTCCAGGTGCTTACACCGTTACGGTAACAGATGCGAACAGTTGTACAACTACTGCTACCGCAACTGTAAACGCTACAAATGGTCCGACAATCTCGTTAGTTTCAAGTACCAATGTAACGTGTAACGGTGGTAATAATGGTTCAGCAACCGTGTCGGCTACTGGCGGTTCAGGTACATTAACTTACAACTGGACACCAGGAAACTTGAGTGGCACTTCTCAAAGTACGCTCGCTGCTGGAACTTATACAGTAACTGTAACAGATGGATCGGGTTGTTCAAATGCAACTACGGTTCAAATCAGTCAACCTTCTGCAATCGTTGCCAATGCAGGAGCGATTGTACCAGCAGATTGCGGAATTAATAATGGTTCGGCATCAATAACAGCATCAGGAGGAACAGGAACTTTAACCTATTCTTGGAATCCAAATGTGAGTGCAACTGCTAATGCAAGCAACATTGCATCTGGAAATTACACGGTAACAGTTACAGATCAGAATGGTTGTAGTACTTCAGTCAATATTGTCGTACCCAATTCAAATGGTCCAACGGTTTCCATTCAAAGTTCAAGCAACGTTACTTGTTTCGGATTAAGCAATGGATCAGCAACAGCAAGTGTTACAGGCGGAACCGCACCTTACACCTATTCTTGGTCGCCTTCAGGAGGAAATTTGGCAACAGCCTCAGGTCTAGCTGCAGGGACTTACACCATTTCTGTTACGGATGTTGACGGTTGCATTGGTTCGGCTTCCGCTACCATTACAGCACCATCTGCAATTTCAATTAGTGAAACCATTATTGATAGTGATTGTGCCATAAACAATGGTCAAATCTCAATCGTTTCAAGTGGTGGATCGGGTCCTTACACCTATGCTTGGCAGCCTAATAGTTCCTCCTCTTCTACTGTAAATGGTTTAGCGGCGGGAACCTACTCGGTAACCGTAACGGATGCACTTGGGTGTACCTCATCTGAATCTTATGTTGTTGATGTTCAAGGAACCATCCCTGTAACGGTAAGCCCAAGTAGCACTACGATTTTTGAAGGGGAATCTGTTGTTTTAACAGCTTCTGGAGGAGTCAACTATACGTGGTCTCCGTCGAATGGCTTGAGCTGCGATGATTGTGATGTAACCACAGCATCACCAACGTCGAGTACCATTTATACGGTTACCGTAACCGATGCCTCTGGATGTGAAGGGGAAGCGGATGTGCTGATTACGGTAATTCCTGTTTGTGGAGAAGTATTCGTGCCAACGGTATTTTCTCCTAATGGAGCTCAGCAGGAAGACAATAAAATGGCCTGTGTTTATGGAAATTGTATTGTATCAATGAATTACAGCATCTACAACCGCTGGGGTGAAAAAGTTTTCGAATCTCAAGATCCTTCGAATTGTTGGGATGGCACCTTTAAAGGTAAACCGATGAACCCAGGTGTTTTCGCTTACAAACTTCAAGCAACCCTTCTCAACGGTCAAAATATTGAACAATCGGGTAATATAACACTCTTAAAATAATTGACGATGCATTTCAAATCCACCTTATTTATTTGTCTGATTTCGGTTTCATGTTTTAATGGTTTTGGCCAAGACGTCCACTTTTCTCAAATGGAATTCAGTCCGCTCACCTTAAATCCTGGAATTGCAGGTTTACATTCACCTTTGCAGGGCATTGTAAATTACAGAAACCAGTGGAATAGTGTAGGTATACCCTACCAAACAATGGCCGCTTCTATTGACGGCAGGTTCAATGAAAATCAAAGAGGAAAATCTGGAATCATAGCAGGTGGAATCAACTTCTTTAATGACAAAGCCGGAGATTTAGGATTGGTAACATCCAATGTCAATTTACACCTTGCTTATCACCTCATTTTGGATCGGACAAGTACGCTTGGACTTGGAATTTACACGGGTTTTGGGCAACAAAACATTGACCCAGATGGTGGTCGTTGGGGAAGTCAATACGATGGTTCTGCTTATAATCCAGCATTTAATAATGGTGAAAATTTAATATACGCTAAGAACAGTTATTTGGATGCAGGAGCCGGATTGGTTTATAAGTACAGAAGACCGGGTGGTTATATGACCCAGAACAACCAATTTCATTTTACCTACGGACTTGCTGTGTATCATGTTAACCGACCTAATTATTCCCTGATTTCGATTGAAAGTGAAAAACTCTTCATGCGGTGGTCGGCTTTTGCAAACGCTGACATTGGTATTCCCAATACAAAAGGATCTATTTTACCGGGTGTTTATTTTCAACGACAAAAAACATCCATGGAAATCTTATTTGGAACCTATTTCAAATATATACTTCAGGATGGTTCATTGTACACCATGAGAAAAAAACCAGCCGCCATGTATCTTGGACTTTTTAATCGTTTCAAGGATGCAATGGTTGCTAAAGCCATGTTTGAAATCAATCAATATTCCATTGGATTTGCATACGATTTCAATATTTCCAGTTTGGTCACGGTTTCCCAAGCCAGAGGAGGTTTTGAATTGTTCCTTCGATTCAACATGGGCGATGGAACAAGTTTTGGAAGGTTGTAAATTAAGCTTTAATTTTTTGTAGAATTGAAGTCGTAGAGTACCCTTCTACCAATTCAATTATGCACACGTCTCCGCCATTTTTTCGAACGATATCAGAACCAACTATGTATTTTTTAGAAGATGCGTCCGTTTCATTGGGATCATAATCTCCTCCTTTGACAAGCACGTTTGGAATCAACGTTTCAATTAACTTAAGTGGATTCGAGTCGTTAAATAAAACCACATAATCAACCATAGCTAATGATGCCAAAAGAAACGCCCTAGACATTTCATTATTTATAGGTCGATCTGTTCCCTTATTAAGCTGTTTAACTGAGTTATCGGTGTTTAATCCAACAATTAAAACATCACCCAAATCCTTTGCTGCCGAAAGATACGTGACATGGCCCACATGCAGAATGTCGAAGCAACCGTTTGTAAAGACAATACGCCGGCCATTTAATTTCAATGCATCAACCGTTGAGGATAAATCCTGAACAGCTACAATTTTATGTTCAATGGCATTAATTTGCTTCATTTTCTTTCGAATAATTTTTTGGCAACAACACTAAGGATAATAAACCCAAAAGTATCATTATTACTGTTTGTGTAACCCAAATCAACATTCCGAGAGCATTTCCAATACCTTGCGCATCCTGCGGGTAGTCTTTTCCGATATAATAGGCAACCACCAAACCCACAAGCAGCGGATACGTTCCAATACCTCCGTTTGTAAAGGTGATTCCAAGTGATCCTGCAATAAATCCCAGTAAAATTCCGGAAAGGGGAACATCACATGTTTCAGGTAACGCTTGAAATGGTAAGGCAAACATTGCTAAGTAACAAACCCAAATGAAGATGGTATGAAAAATATAGGCAAACGGTTGTTTGGATTTAAAAATTGAAAGCAAACCTTTCAAAACATCTTTTGCAAAATTGATGAATTTGGCTCGGAAGGCACTTCGAAAAACAAAGAAATACGCAAAAACACAACCTAGAAATAAAATGACACCGTAAATCAGCCATTTCAACGAAAAACCGGACGTCTTCGATCCAACTCCACCAAATTCAGTTTCGATTCTTGATTTAATCTCCCAAAAATCATCATAACCGACAAAAGCTGTTAAACACGCAATGCCAACTAGAACAGCAAAATCTACAGCCCGTTCAGCTATAATGGTACCGAAAGATGACGAAAAAGGCACGCCATCGGATCTGTAAAGCATTCCTGAACGAGAGGCTTCACCTGCCCTGGGAATAGTTAGATTAATCAAATAACCTATCATAACCGCATGGTATCTGTTCCAAAAATTGGTTTTATAACCCAATGGTTCAAGAACGTATTTCCAGCGATAAGCACGCGAAAAATAAGCCAACACACCCAGCAACAATGACAAAATAATCCAAAAATAGTCAGCCCTCAAAATAGCATCATAGAACAAGCTCTTTGACGCAGGTGACATACTGGAAAAAAACACCCAAAACAGATAAATGCCGAGAAGAAGAGGCAAAACTGTTTTCAGTAAAAAAAGAAGATTCTTCTTCATTAATCGAGAAGATTGGTCTGCTCATCAGGAAAAACAAGATGAGGTTTGAACGTTTTTGCAGTTTCGAAATCCATGTAGGCATATCCTATGATGATGATGATGTCACCCATAGCAACTTTTCGAGCGGCTGGCCCATTTAAACAAATCGTTCCTGATTTTTCTTCGCCTTTTATAACATAGGTTTCCAAACGCTCACCATTATTCAAATTCACAACTTGAACCTTTTCCCCTTCTATCAAATTGGCAGCTTTCATCAAGTGTTCGTCAATTGTAATACTGCCGATATAATTTAAATCGGCTTGAGTAACGCGTACACGATGAATTTTCGATTTTAAAACTTGAATTAACATTTTATCAGAATTCGCTGCAAAGGTAATTGATTTTGCGAAATGCTATAATTTCCAAACTGAAAATGCGAAATACTATTGACAAAACATATTGTCAATGAGTCGAACCTCTCCGCAATATGCGGCAATACAACATAATGAATTTTCTGACCATTCATCTTCAAGCGTGCGAAATTCTTCACCATCAATTATCTCAAGATATTCCAAATCCAAATGGCCATTTTGGAAAAATTCCAATGCTAATTTTTTCGCTTCGGATGGCTTGCATGTCTTTCTCCAATCTTTTATGTGTTCTAGGGTACGATAAATCACCAATGCCTCCGTTTTCTCTTTTTCAGTTAACCTTAAATTTCTGCTACTCAAGGCTAAGCCTGAAGGTTCTCTGAGCGTATCACAAGCAATTATTTGGGTTTTCATTCCTTGAAGTTGAACGAATCGTCGAATGACCGCCAACTGTTGAAAATCTTTTAAACCAAAGTAGGCCTTTTTTGGATTTACTGCATTCAATAAATTTCGAACAACATGCACTACCCCTTGAAAATGCCCTGGCCTGTATTTTCCTTCCAAAACCCTATCGAGTTTACCAAGTTCGATGGGATCATAATGGTCATCTTGTGGATAAACTTCTTCTGTTGTGGGCACAAAAACCAAAACTTTCGGAAAAACGTTTAAAAGTTGAAGGTCTTGATCCAGGGTTTTCGGGTACTTCAGAAAATCGTCTGGATTGTTAAATTGCGTAGGGTTC
The DNA here is from genome assembly GCA_044349985.1 of Crocinitomicaceae bacterium. Lineage (GTDB taxonomy): Bacteria > Bacteroidota > Bacteroidia > Flavobacteriales_D > Crocinitomicaceae > M0103. Next base: position 2,149 of record JBILIM010000059.1, on the reverse strand, counting down.
ACGTAGATACTTACCACCACCGCATCACATTCTCTAGACGCCCTTTCAACAAGGGAAAGATGGCCATCATGCAAAGCGCCCATGGTTGGAACAAATCCAATTGATCGATTTTGATTACGAACTTCTTGAAGTGCAGCTTCTAAACTATCTCGTGTTGAATAGGTAAACATCCTTGATTGGAAAGCAATTAGCCGACAAAACTATTCCTTTTTGTTGATGTTGCGCTTTTTTTTTGATAATTTTGCACCTGTTTAAAGGAAACTCATATACATGGAGAAAAAGAAAATACTTTTTGTGGCGCAGGAAATATTTCCTTTTCTCCCAAAATCTGAAATTGCTGCTACGGCTCGAAAACTGCCACAAGGAATTCAGGAAGCGGGAAAGGAAATACGTGTTTTTACACCGAGATTTGGTAGTATTAACGAAAGAAGACATCAACTCCATGAAGTGATTAGGTTGTCTGGTATGAATCTGGTAATTGACGACACAGATCATCCTCTGATCATAAAAGTTGCATCGATAGCTGCAGCAAGAATGCAAGTCTATTTTATTGATAACGACGAATTTTTTAAAAGAAAAAATACCGTTGCTGACGATAAAGGCGAGTATTATACCGACAATGATGAACGCGCAATGTTTTTCTGTAGAGGCGTTTTAGAAACGGTTAAAAAATTAGGGTGGAAACCGGATGTCATACATTGTCATGGATGGATGACTGCACCAATGGCTATTTATGTGAAGAAATTGTATGCCAAGGATCCTCATTTTACGGACACCAAAGTGGTTTATTCCCTTTACAACGATACTTTTAACAAAAACTGGGACTCCCGATTTGCTGAAAAGCTTAAATTTGACGGGTTTGATAAAGATGTAACCGATTGTTTTCAAGATACAAGCTGTGAAGGCATAACAAAAGCGGTCATTGGCTTTTCAGATGGGGTTAATATTGCAAGTGAGGTTTTAAATCCTGAATTGAAATCCATATTTGATGAGGCAACGTGCCTAAAACAAGATTTTGTTCCTGAAGAACAACAAGCGAAAGTATTGTCAGACTTTTTTAATAAAGTAATTGAAGAAACCGTTGCAATATAAAAGATTTTTGAACCATAAAAATTGGCGGAGGGTATACTTGCTTTCCGCTGTTTTTTTCATTGGGCTTCTTTTCGTGGCTTGTAAGAAGAAAAACTCCGATATTGGTAAAGACAATTTAAACCCGGATGACCTTCTGAATTCGGCTCAAATTGACACTTTCGAATTGCGTACTTTTTCCATTGAAGAAGACTCCGTGATTTCTGATAATCCTGCTTACGGTGTTCTTGGTTCGTATAACGACCCAAAATTCGGAACGGTAAAGACCAATTTCTACACGCAATTCAGACTTTCTGGTTTAGATCCTGATTTTGGTGATTTATCCACTTTAACCATCGATAGCATGATGCTTGGTTTAGAATACGCCGGATATACTGGTGATCTTAGCCCTCAAAATATCGAAGTATACGAGTTGTCGGAAAATTTATACATCGATTCAACATATTATACCTTCAGTACTGCAACAACCTATTCGGAGAATCTAGTGCAACCGGGCTACGGAAGCATTACACCGAATCCGGATGGAACAACCATTATCGGAAGCGATACTGTTGACACACAAATGCGCATTCGACTGAAAAATGTTTTTGCGAAAAGATTCATCGTAGAAGCGAATTCCGGGGGAACAAACTTCTCGTCTAATGAGAACTTCCTCAATTATTTCAAAGGATTGCATGTAAGGGTAAACAATGGGAATCAACCTGCTGGAAAAGGAGGGGTGTTTTACTTCAACCTTAATGACCCGCTTTCCAAAATGACCATTTATTATACCCAAAATGGTATCAACAAAACATTTGATTTTTTAATCAATTCCGAATGTGCAGATTTTAATCATGTTGAAATTAATAATTCAGGTACCCCAGTTCAAAATGTACTGAACGACACCGTTAGTGGCATGAACGAATTTTATGCACAGTCTTTCAAAATTAGAGCTGCAGTAGATATGCCAGGATTAAAAGGTGTACCGGAGAATGCTATTATCCACAAAGCCGAACTGTTGTTACCTATTCAATACCAATTGGGGTCGAATTATGCTCCAAGTGATGAACTTTCCGTTACA
>JBILIM010000058.1:0-7753 GCA_044349985.1 Crocinitomicaceae bacterium | reverse complement strand
CATCAACAAGACATTCTTTTTATACAAGGCCGTGGCAGGCTGAAGTACATTACCAATTAAATCGAACATTGTTGCATCCGTAATACCTCTTTTTACAAGATTTAAAGCCAATACGCGGTTATCCATATGCTCAAAATCAGGTCCTGAAAAACGCAACATATCAATCTCCATACGTTCTCTAGGTAGACGATGCATGAGAAAATTCAAGAAATCATCCATATTATCCGAATGAAAATAACAGGCATGAATGAGATTAACTCCTAAAATACCGATGGCATCTTGTTGCGCTTTATTGCTGTTATCATGCATTTTAATGTGCAGAATAACATCATTTGGTTCAGCAAGAAGTGACTTTTGAAAGCGTATTCCAACCCAACCTTGACCTTGATTGGATTTATGGTAATTTAATGACTCAACGGTATTACTAAATGCAAAAAAGCGCGCCTCTTTATATTTATTAGGCAACCTAAACTTCAGCGTTTGGTATTCGGTATCAAGCATTGTCATCAAGCGCTCTTCACACACATATCTGGAGGCCTCGCCGTACATCGAATCAGAAACCTTCATATCATATGCAGACTGCGTGTAGGCTATCGTACCGGAACTACCACCAGCTTTGAAAAAGTTGGCCGCAACTTCTTGCCCAGCACCAATTTCTGCAAAACAACCATAAATATCCGCGGTTAAGTTGACCTGAAGTGCTTTTTCTTCGGTGGTTAAACGTCTTTCATCAATCATTTGAGTGGGTATTACCAAAATCAATCAGGATCTTTAAAATCCGGATTATTTACAAAGTTATAATCTGTGAGGGTATTGAGAAATTGTTTCAACAAATCCTTTTCGGTAGCATCTAGTTGGACACCTCCCTGTGAAGCGTACTCTATCAAAGGATCTATCGTTGAACTCATGTGAATACCTGAAGAATAATGCTCAATAACTTCATCCAAAGTTGCAAATCTACCGTCGTGCATGTATGGCGCAGTTAGTGCAATATTTCTCAATGTTGGCACTTTAAATTTACCGTTATCATCTGGATTGCCCGTAATTGCTCCACGACCCAAATCAGTGAAGGTAGCATCAAGCCCATTATTACTGAATTTGTTAACATGCATCATGGCTCCTTTGTGGCAGTGAAAACAATCTGCTCCATTTAAACTTTTAAATAAATCATATCCAGCCCATTCTTCTGGAGTAACTTGACCCAAAATTTGTTGTTCATAAGAAGTCAATGGCATACTGAATTCATACTTATACATGACATCATATTTTGAGGTACCGGATATCATCGTTCTTAAAAACTGTGCAATAGCTTTTGCTACCTTATTGGAGTCAATACCTGTTTCACCAAATGCCTTGAAAAACATATTGCGATAATTCACGCTGCTGTTTAATTTATTCACGGCATCCTTCCAAGATTGATGCATCTCAATAGGATTAGGAATGGGTTCCAATATTTGCTCCTCCAACGTTTTTGCCCGTCCATCCCAAAAATAAGATGTTTGCCAACCTAAGTTTATTAGGGCCATGGAATTTCTTGTACCCTGTATTCCGTCTATACCAGTAGAATATTTATTTGGGTCTGTAAACGCATGTTGTGGAGAGTGGCAACTTGCACATGACATGGTATTGTCTCCACTCAACATTTCCTCGTAGAATAGCTTTCTGCCTAATTCAACACCTTCAACAGTCATTGGGTTGTCATCAGGAATATTCATGTCGGGAAAATGAGAAGGAATCTCAAGCGTGTAGGGTGTTTGCGAATACTCGACTTTTTCCTTTCTACATGCTATAAGGACCGACAGAATCAGAAATAGAGTTAGTAAGTATTTCATACCTATAAAGGACTGATTGCTTGTTTAAGTTGTTGCATCACCTTAAGACTTATCGCCTCTTGACCCGGCATATTGTGTGATGTAAATTCATTTTTTAAATCAAATGACGTTACCCCGTTATCTAGAAATGTTTTCATGTCAAGTTTTAGAGGCAAGGTATACGCATTTTCACCTGAAGCGTTCCATGTGAGGTTATTAAAACTCAGATTTTGTGTAATGGCATCTGAACCAACATGGAAAATTACAAAGTGGTTGAAATTTGGAACTCCATCATTTAAGGTGTCTACTTTCGCTTCAACCTTCAAAAAGATATAACCCGGGTTCCAATCCCAATGCATATCATTTGCAATCATAATGTTCAATGGATTATCATTTGGAAAAGCAGAGGGATCATCATGATTATAGGCTGAGTCAACCCCAAGCAAACCTGATAACGCATTGAAATCTTCAGGATTCCCATATCCACTGTAGAGCACCGTTCCCCTTTCACGATAATCGAATAGTGCCGCATCAAAAAAAGGTTTAGCCCCATTGGAAAAAGAAGAAAAATAACATTTCAATTCAGTAAATTGAATATCATGACCTTGAGGAGTTGTAAAAACTTGATCTAACTGAAGTGTGTTTGCTCCAAAATAAGGCTGTAAAGTTACGTTCAATGCAATTTGATCAGGTTGAGGGGGGATTACCTCTTCGTCATTACAAGCAAATAGCATTGGGAACGCTATAAAGAAAACCAATCTTGCGTATCTTGTCATAGTAACAAATATAAGAATCTGAATCTTATTGTTAACTTTAATTCATCATCATTTTATTCGAAAAACATGTCTAAACCTGAAAATGTTCAGCCCTTAGTAATTTTTAACGCTTCAGCGGGAAGTGGTAAGACATTTACCTTAGTTGAAACCTACCTATTGCTCATCTTGAAAGAAGATATTCAAACATTTTCAAAAATAATAGCAATGACCTTTACCAACAAGGCGGCACTAGAAATGAAAATTCGAATTATTGAAACACTTGACAAATTAAGCTTTCCAGAAATACATAAGGAGGAATCCATTTCATATGCAACAAAATTAGGTAAAGAAATAGGCATGACAACAGAAGAAGTTGCCTTGAAATGTAAGCGGATCCTATTTAAAATACTTCATAATTATGAAGATTTTTTTGTGTTGACAATAGACAAATTTAACCTGAAGTTGATCCGTTCATTCAGTCGCGATTTGGAATTACCGAACGATTTTGAAGTTGTACTTAATGAAGGAGAAATTATCGAACAAGTTGTAGACAACATGTTAAATGAACTGGGAAAAGAAAACGCAAAGGAATTAACCCAACTTGTTCTAGAATATGCCAAACAAAACTTGGATGATGGCGAAAAATGGAACTTCAGAAATCAACTCATTGCATTTGGAACTATCTTGAACAAAGAAAAGGATCAGGAATTAATCGAAAAGCTACTAAAAATGGACTTTTCACCTGAACAATATAAAAAGTTAAAAAATGAGCAGTACCTCATTCGGGATGCATTCCTAGGGAGATGCAAGCAAACATTTGAGTGTTATCTTTCTTTTGATATTGATCCCAAAATGCTACCCAAAGCATCAATTACTTCAAATGCAATTGAAAAGTTAAACACCTACAAAGATGTTTGCGAAACCCTTTTTTCACAAACGGTAACCGATGCATTCGAAAAGGAAACACCCCCAAAGAAATTCTTTCCAGAACCGTTGAAAGAGGCATTAAAAGAGCTGAATGCCTATTATCATAAAATCAGACCGACCTATTTTCTGAAAAAACAATTCATCAAGAATTTCTACAATATGTCCTTGTTGCAACACATGGCCAAATCGATTGAAAACATTAAAAAAGATGAGCAATTGCTTCGCATTTCTGAATTTAATAAACTGATTTCAAAATTGGTAAGGAATGAATCCGCACCATTTATCTACGAAAGGTTAGGAACCCGCTATAAACATTTCTTATTGGATGAATTTCAGGACACCTCGCGACTGCAATGGCTTAATATGGTTCCTTTAATTCGTGAATCCATTAGTTCAAACCACAAAAACCTCATCGTTGGCGACCCAAAGCAATCGATTTATCGTTTTAAAAATGGTTTGGCAGAACAATTTGTTGCGTTGCCGAAAATATACAATCCTGAAAACAGTGCAGATATTGAAGAATTCTCAAATTACTTTGAAAAAATGGGAGTTGCAATTCCATTAACAGGAAACTGGAGATCAGCCATAGAAATTGTGGAATTCAACAATTCTTTTTTCAAGGAAATAAAAAATACACTTTCCGATGAACAAAAAGAATTTTACGAATCCATACATCAAACACCAAAAAAAGAATTCAAGGGATATGTTAATGTTACATCTCAAAACGTTAAGCAAGTTGATTTAGAAAATACCCTTGACACCATTGTTTCTCAAATTGAAGCATGTTTAGCTGATGATTTCGAACCTGCTGATATTTGTATTTTGGGCGAAACAAACCGGAAAACAAGTCAATGGGCAATCGGTTTAACCAAACGCGGCTATAAAATTGTCTCTAATGACTCGCTAATGGTACATTCCGATTTATGTGTGAGGCTCACAGTAAGTTACCTGAAAAGAAGATTAAATCCTTCATCGAAACACGAAATGAAACGTTTCGCAGAGTTATTCTTCAGGTCAAAGGGTCAAAATGAAATTCTTACCTACCGAAGCTATTTTGAGACGTATAAAAATAAAGAAGGTGCCGAATACAGTTCGTTCAATGAAGGCCGCTTCTTAATTACTCACTTTGAAAATCGCGACAATTTTTTCATCAACTATGAAACTATTTACGATTTAGTTTTATCCTTTTACGGATTGATGGGATGGGACGAACTCGACAATCCGTATCTTCATCATTTTGCAGATTTTGTTCACGAATTTGAAATTAAAAAAGGTCCGGATCTCAAAGAGTTCATCGAATATTACGAAGAGCAAAAAGGAAAATTGGCCATACAAATTCCAGAAAGTAGGGATGCTATTCAAATGATGACCGTTCACAAATCAAAGGGTTTAGAATTTCCGGTTGTAATTCTTCCTGATGTTGACTACGATACGGATATAAAAAGTCGCGCTAATTTTTTAATTGAATCTGATGATTGTATTCTTTACACGACGCTTAAAAAAGACAGTCCTGTTGAGCAAATTTCAGCACAACAAAGAAAAGAAAAATCACAGGTTCTTTTAGATAAATTAAACTTATGTTACGTCGCTTTTACAAGAGCTGAAAGACGATTATACATTTCAAATATCTTTTCAAAAAATAAGCTCGGCGCAACGATTCATGATATTTTCAAAAAACTTGAATGTTCAACTCAAGGAGAAGATGAATTAATTACAATTGAATACGGTGAAAAGGTCCCTTTTGTGAATGAAAGTAAAAAGAAAGATGCTGACTTTTTCATCCCAAAAAAACTAGGTTCGAAACTTTGGTTTCCGGATATAGCTTTACAAGAACAGCCTACTATTGAGGAGGAAAATATACTAACCAAAGAAAGAAGATATGGAAATCAATTTCACCTATCTGTTTCATCCATAAACAATGCGGAAGAAATTGAAATGGTCCTTAATGATTTAAGATTACGAGGTGAAGTTGAGAATGATTTTTATGAAACAATAAAGCATCAGATAACTGAACTGTTTCAATCAACATATTACTCCAAGATTCTTGATGGCGCCACTACAATTCTCAACGAGCAAGAAATCATTATTGATGAAAAAACTACAATAAGGCCTGATAAAATAGTATTCAAACAAAACGAAATAGCCATTGTTGATTTTAAAACAGGATTACCTAAGGAAAATCACAAATCTCAACTATATGAATACATGAAAGCAATGCAAGGCATGGGGTATTCAAATGTTAAAGGGCACTTGTATTATTCCGCAAAAAAAGAATTTCTAGAATTATAATTTTTTTGCTGTAGCCCTCTCAATTAGTTCATCATCTACGAATTCTGGAACCGTAACCTTTAATAACGGTTCTTGTTCCATTGCCCTTTTAATTGCAAAAACGGATCCATCGTTCCTAGCCCAATTTCGTCTAGCGATACCATTATTTACATCCCAATGCAACATCATTTTTAATCGCCTTTCGGCCTCAACACTTCCATCCAAGAGCATCCCGAAACCCCCGTTTATCACTTCTCCCCAACCAACGCCACCGCCATTATGAATGGACACCCAAGTTGCACCTCTAAAACTGTCTCCAATTACATTCTGGATAGCCATATCAGCTGTAAAACGCGAGCCATCATAAATATTAGAAGTTTCCCTATATGGTGAATCGGTTCCTGAAACGTCATGATGATCACGGCCCAAGACAACTGGACCTATTTTATTTTCCCTTATCGCATCATTAAATGCTTTTGCAATGCGCATGCGCCCTTCTGCATCTGCATATAAAATGCGAGCTTTTGATCCAACAACAAGCTTATTTTCCCTTGCACCTTTTATCCATTGAATATTATCGAGCATTTGCTGTTTAATCTCCTCCGGGCTTTCTAGAAGCATATTTTCAAGGACTTCAAGCGCAATTCTGTCCGTTTTATCCAAATCCGAATCTTTTCCCGATGCACATACCCAACGAAATGGTCCAAAACCATAATCAAAACACATGGGTCCTAGAATATCTTGAATATAGGATGGATATTTAAAATCAACACCATTATTTGCCATGATATCTGCTCCGGCTCTCGACGCTTCCAATAAGAATGCATTTCCGTAGTCAAAAAAGTAAGTTCCTCGTTCAGTATGCAAATTGATATATTTTGCATGTATTCTCAACGTATCTTGAACCAAAGATTTGAATTTCTCCGGATCACTTGACATCAGTTCATTTGCTTCTTCATAGGCGTATCCTACGGGATAATATCCACCTGCCCAGGGATTGTGCAATGACGTTTGGTCTGAACCTAAATCAACAGTAATGTTCTCTTCGTAAAATTTCTTCCATACATCGACTATGTTGCCTAGGTATGCAATAGAAACTACTTCTTTTTTGTTTTTAGCAATTCGAACTCTTTCACAAAGTCCATCTAAATCATCAATCACCTCATCTACCCATCCTTGAGAATGTCGTGTATGAACAGCCTTTGGATTTACTTCTGCAGTAACGGAAATACATCCTGCAATATTTCCGGCCTTTGGTTGTGCCCCAGACATCCCACCAAGACCCGCTGTTAAAAATAGTTTTCCTCCAATTCCTTCATCGTTCTTAGCAATCTTACGCGCAGCATTCATGACAGTAATTGTAGTTCCATGAACAATTCCTTGAGGGCCTATGTACATGTATGAGCCTGCCGTCATCTGTCCGTATTGTGTCACACCCAACGCGTTAAATCGTTCCCAATCATCAGGTTTAGAATAATTCGGAATCATCATTCCGTTGGTAACTACAACTCTTGGAGCTTCTTTATGTGAAGGAAACAAGCCTAAAGGATGACCAGAGTACATCACCAATGTTTGTTCATCCGTCATTTCAGACAAATACTTCATCGTCAGACGGTATTGCACCCAGTTTTGAAAAACAGCGCCATTTCCGCCATAAGTGATCAATTCATGTGGATGCTGAGCTACAGCAGGATCAAGATTATTCTGAATCATCATCATAATGGACTTCGCTTGCAACGAATTTCCTGGATATTCTTCAATAGATCTTGCATACATATCATAATCCGGACGATACCTGTGCATGTAAATGCGGCCGTATGTATATAATTCTTCAAGAAAGTCAACAATTAATTCTTCATGTTGTGCAACAGGAAAATACCGAAGCGCGTTTCGCAATGCCAATTGCTTTTCCTTTTCATTCAGTATCTGTTTGCGTTTGGGTGCATGATTAACATTGGAATCATACGGCTTTTTAGATGGAATTTGTGTTGG
>JBILIM010000057.1:0-7756 GCA_044349985.1 Crocinitomicaceae bacterium | reverse complement strand
AGTAAATTCAGCACCCGTACAGGTTTCAGCTCCTAATCCTGATCCGATAAAAAAAGAAGCTTCTTATGCTGAAGGAACGCCATCCGTTGCTGCTGCAAAGATTATGGCTGAGAATGGAATTCCTGCAACTAAAATAAGTGGAACCGGTAAAGATGGTCGCATAACGAAACAAGATGTTTTGGCCGCCATGTCATCTGGGTTTTCTGCTGATGCCGCACAAGGTTGGGGAGGAACACGAAATCAGAACCGCGAAAAAATGACCATGTTGCGTCGTAAAATTGCTGAACGATTGGTTTCTGTGAAGAACGAAACGGCAATGCTTACAACCTTCAATGAAGTAGATATGAAGCCTATTATGGACATTCGTGCCAAATACAAAGATGCCTTCGCTAAACATCACGAAGTGAACTTAGGATTCATGTCTTTTTTCACTAAAGCTGTTACAGAAGCCTTGCATTTATTCCCAGCAGTGAATGCACAAATTGATGGTAATGAAATCGTTTTTCACGATTATGCAGATATTGGTGTTGCGGTTTCTTCTCCGAAAGGTTTAATGGTGCCAGTTGTGCGCAATGCTGAGCAGATGTCTTTAGCAGAAATTGAAAAAGAAATCAAACGATTGGCTGTTAAAGCGAGAGATGGAAAAATCACACCTGATGATATGACTGGAGGAACATTCACCATCACCAACGGTGGTGTTTTTGGTTCAATGATGTCTACTCCAATTATCAATCCTCCACAATCAGCTATCTTGGGAATGCACAACATCGTTGAGCGTCCAGTAGCCATTGACGGAAAGGTTGAAATTCGACCAATGATGTACCTTGCTTTATCTTATGATCATCGAATCATAGATGGTCGTGAATCGGTTGGATTCTTGGTAAAAGTTAAAGAAATGCTAGAGCATCCAGAACGCATGATTTTTGGATCCAAAGATCCACACGCGGTATTATTAGGGTTGTAAGCGATACCCTATTGGTATTTTTAGTATTAAGTTTATTGTTTCAAAAACTTATTCAGTTAGTTCATTGTTTTTCAGCACTTTGAGATAAATTTATATATTTACTTCAAAATCATCTACTATGAAAAAATTATTTATGTCCTTATCCACTGTTATGCTTTTGGCTGCATGTGGTGCTGAATCACCTGAAAGTATCGGTCAAGAATGGTGCGAATTAAACGGTAAAGTTTATACTGCAAACTCCCCTGAAGAAAAAAGTGCTGCAGAAGATGCTCGCGAGGCATTTGAAGAAGAAATGGAGAAAAAGTATAAAGATGACAAAGAAATGATGGATAAAATTGAGGAAGCCGCTGAAGCCTGTGAGGATGCCTCTGAAGGAAGGTAACACGCAATCCCTTTTCACATTTTAAGCTGTCCAAATGGGCAGCTTTTTTATTTTTTCACCCGCAATAAATTGCCAAAGTCATTCTTTACCTTTTACAGTTTTCATCCACAATTCGCTCAATTCGGTTTCAATTCCTTCAAAGTAATCATCTACAGTCTCTTTATTTTTCAAACGTAAATATTTGATTAATACATGTTTTCCAGAAGTTTACGATTTATACTAATTGAAAGTTTGAATTAAACATTACATTTGACCAAAAATTATAAATATGAAAAAGACGTTTATTTTAATGATGTCATTAGCTTTTTTAACAGCTTGTGGAGGTGAAGAAAAGAAAGCAGAAGATTCTGCAAAAGAAAAAGGTACTGAGGCATCAACAGAAGGGGCTGCAAAAAGCGAGAATCCAGCTGAGACACCTGAAAGTATTGCGGCAAAATGGTGTGAACTGAATGGTAAAGCTCATAATGCAACGACACCTGAAGACGAAGACGCTGCCAAAGACGAAAGAAAGGCTTTTGAAAAAGAAATGGAAGATAAGTACAAGGATAATAAAGAGATGATGGATAAGATCGAGGAGGCAGTTGAAGCATGTGAGGATGCCTCTGAAGGAAGGTAACACGTGATCCCTTTTCAGATTTTAAGCTGTCCAATGGGCAGCTTTTTTATTTTTTCACTCGCAACAAATTGCCAAAGTACAGTTCTTTGCCTGTTGTAGTTTTCATCCACAATTCGCTCAATTCTGTTTCAATTCCTTCAAAGTAAAGGTCGGCAAGTTCGGCTAACATTTCAAGAGTAAATGTTGGAGAATAGGTATTCACTATCAAAAATGCATGTTCCGCCATTAAATCTCTGGACACGGCAAGCAGCTGATCAATCTTATCTTCAAGCTTCCATTTTTCACCCTTAGCTCCTATTCCCCATGCAGGTGGATCCATGATTATTCCATCGTAACGATGTAAACGCTTATTTTCGCGTTCGGCAAATTTCAACGCATCCTCATGCACCCACTTGATGTTGAGTAAACGACTCAATTCCATATTTGTCTTTGCCCAAGTAAGTAATTGTTTTACTGCATCGACGTGAAAGGTTTCTGCGCCTTTATTTCTTGCAATACAACTAGCAGCCCCTGTATAAGCGAAGAGATTTAAAAATTTGCTTTCTGACTCGAGATGCACATCAATATAATCCCAATTCGTACGCTGTTCAGGAAACAATCCCAAGTGTTTAAATTGAGTTATTTGTAAATGAAATTGCTGGCGTTTATAGCTTATTTTCCATTCGGATGGACTTCCTTTCTTTAAACATTTCCACTTACCGGATTGTCCCGTTGATGGGATGAACTCCCAATGCGCCATTTTGTTCCATTCAGAAAAAGGCAATTCCGATTTAAAGTATGCTTGAATTTCCGGTCGAATGGTAATAATGCTCCCCCACCGTTCTAATTTTTTGCCACCACCGGCATCTATGAGTTCATACTGATCCCATGATTCAGAAAAGGTCCGATTTTTCAAAGTGCTTTGGCTTATCTCATTTTAGGTTTGCGACCGCCCATCATTTGAGCCATTCGCATTTGATTCTTAGACGGCGCCATCTTCAGCTGATTTTGCATCATGATGATTTGTTCCTTCATCATAGGATTCACGGTCATTTTTTTAGCATCTGCAAGTAGTTTTTCAGCCTCGGTTCTGCGACCGGTTTGAATACAGATACCTGCCAACTGCATATAAGCAGCCGATCTGTACTCAGCCATTTTGAGTCCAATTGACAAAGCCTTACGTATCAATTGCTCGCTCTTATTCATACCGAACTCTTGTTGATTTAATGCTGCTTGTAAAAAAAGAATGTTCGCATGTTGCTTTTTGGTCATCAATTGTGGATGCGTTATTTTATTGATGAACTTTTTGGCTTTATCTGTATTTTGCGTCCGCATGTGGTACAAGGCAAGAATCATATTTTCGTTGATAAAAAACGTCAATACAATCAATGCAGTAGGAAAAACCATAACAATTCCCCAACCCCAATAATCGGTTGCAAACATCAAATAAAAAGTAAAGAATAAAGCGGATGCTGCAAGCAGGCAGCGAATAATAAACGTTATCATATATTAGTTATCAATTGTGGCAATACATTTTAATTCTATGGCTATTGGAGTTGGCAAAGAATTTATTTCTACGGTAGTTCTACATGGCAAGTTATCTTTGAAATACTCCGCATAAATCCTGTTGTAGGTGTGAAAATCGCGCTTCATGTTAACAAGAAACACCGTAACATCAACAAGCTGATCCCATGACGAACCCGACGCTTCTAAAATAATTCTCACATTATCAAAGACACTGCGGCATTGTTCTTCAAAATCAAATTCGATAAAATTTCCGTTTTTATCCAGTTTTAGACCTGGAACTGCTGAATCCGTTGCATCGGAACCGGCAACCCTTGGGCCAACACCTGATAAAAACAATAAGTTACCAACCTTTCTTGCATGCGGATAAAGTCCCACAGGTTTTGGTGCTTTAACTGTTGATATGCGCTCGTTTTCTGCCATATAAAAATTGTTAATTGCAAATATACGATAGATAAAAGAACTAATTTTCTTCTACACGCATTAAATCTTCGATTCTGAATAAGATTTTGACTTACCCTCAAACTGTAACAATGCCAATCCGAAAAATATGGCGAAGAAAGAAGCTCCAGTTTGTGTCTCCAATGTGTCCTCAAATAAAAAGGTAATACATGCAACAGAAATAAATAGGATGCCAAATAAATGCTTTCCTCGAAGGCATTCCATAAAAAATTGAATCAGAAGCATTAAGAATAATGAAAGACCTAAAATGCCAAAACTTACCCAAACAGTAAGATAGGTATTGTGCGCCCGAAGCCGATTTTGTTGGATTAAAGGTGAATTGGATGTCGTGTATTCTTTTTGGAAAGCGTCATCAACATCACCCGTTCCTACACCAAACAACCAATTTTCTTTGATGATTAAGAACGCCGTTTTCCAATATTCAAGACGTTGTAACAGTGAATGGCCATTGGGATCAGAAGAATTGTGTATTTGATAACGCAGTCCAGAGATTCTGGATAATAAACCTGCCCGTTGTTCGCTCGAAGAGGTTATTCCGTTTTCTACATTCTTTATATCTGTGGTGCTCAATTGCGACATTCCCTGTTTGTCTTTGGTTAAATCCTTAGAAGTCATATACCGCATCAATGTAAAACGCAATGGTTGTTTTTTAAGATCCAGGCTGTCGTATGCTATTTCAGAAAGTTTACCCCATTCCGTCCTGAGTTCTTTCTCACAGACATACGCCAAAACAGCTTTACCTTCAACGAATGTAGTAGGCTCTAGATTGTGTGAATATGGGTTTCCAAACTGAGTTAGTTTGGGCAGATTTTTCAGATCAATTTTGGGTTCCTCGTGAATGGAAAGGTATGTTACACCAGAAATGATTACCACAATTAAAGATAAAATCAATGACCAACCTAATCGTTTGTTTTTACCAAACCCTTTCCAAATGATATAAATGAAAACTATAGAAACAAGACCAATTGCCCCTGATAGAATTTGACTGTAATAGGTGTAAAAAGAGAAAAAAAGAAAAAGTAGAAACCAACACCATCGGACGTATTTTTTTTGATGTTCAGACAATACTATACACAATCCGGCTCCGATTGCGATTAAAATCCCGTAACGTATATGCGAACCAAAAAATGAAAGCCCTCGAATATCGTTAGGATGCTGATTTAAAATTATACCGTGGTATTGTAAAAGATTAAAAATAGAAGTAAATACGAGACTTGAAATGAAAAGGTAGTTCCAAATCTTAAGATGTTTTTGTTCAAACGGGTCAAAATAAATTAAGATAGGTATGACAATCAGGGATATTTTTATCCGAATATCACTGAACGCGTAGGTAAAGTTATCGGTCCAGAGCAACGCGACCAGGTGCATCATCCAAAAGAGGAAGAGCAGCAAAAAAACACGATTGGCAAAAAGATTTCTAAAGCGCTCCAGCAGATTCCATTCCAGTAAAACACCGAGCGCCATAAGCATCATGCTTAAGGACAGTATGACTTTACTTGTAGGCAGACCGATAGCCAAACCCAGAAATCCCGTTAGGTAAATGTATTTAGCTATGTCTAAACGGCTGATAGCAATCATGAAAACAATCCCTTAACGGCTATTTCCCCAAAATAGTATTGTATTGCTTTGCGTCTTTTAAAAGTTCTAGTGCTTTCTCTAAAACTTCATCGTTTCGGAATGAATTGACAGCTCTTCCTTTTTGAAAGTAGTATCTGGAAATTATTTCATTTTCAAGAAGCATTTTAATTTCAGTCTTAAATTTTTCCAAATCTCTTTCTTTTGATGGGACTACTTTGGCCATAAGTGCATCATATTCAGTTTGAGCATCCGCTAAAAAGCCTTCCTCTTCGGCCGCATCTTTCATTTTTTTCAACATTTCTTCAGAAGCAGTGCTGTAGGTAAAATCTTGACTCAATACAAATTTTTTAAAGTCTTCGTATTCTGCATCGGTAAGCGCAAACTTTTCTGCTGTTTCGATTTGAGGATGTTGACTCTTATACTTAGTAGCAAATTTGAAGATTAAATCATTCGCGTAAATGGTTGCGGTAAGACGGCTCATTTCTGGTAATTCAACCTCGATATCCGGAACAATTCCCCTTCCATCTATAACATCTCTTCCGTTTTGTGTTTTGAAAATTTTCAATAGTGAATCCGGTACTTCTTTTGGCTTCTCTTCAGATTCCTTATCATAATATTCCAGTCGTTGTACACATCTACCCGAAGGCGTGTAATATTTTGCAATAGTGAGTTTAACTTTGGAACCGTATTTCAAATCATAGGTGCGTTGCACGAGACCCTTCCCGAATGAAATGTTTCCAACAATTACGCCTCTGTCCAAATCTTGAATGCTTCCAGCGACAATTTCACTTGCAGAGGCTGAACCACCATCTATTAATATCGTTATTGGAATTTCTAAATCCAGAGGTTGGTCTTGCGTTTTATATACATAGTTTTCATCTGCAACACGACCTTTAGTGGTCACGACGATTTGATCTTTTTTAACGAAAAGGTTGACGATTTTCACGGCCTCGATCAACAAACCTCCACCGTTTCCTCTTAAATCTAGAACCAAGCCTTTCATTCCTTGAGATTGCAGCTCTTGAAATGCAGTTTTAACATCAGCTGACGCAGTTTGCGTAAAACTATTCAATTTGATGTAGCCAATTTCATTTTGCAACATTCCTGAATATGGAACATCCGGTAGTTTTATTTCATCACGCGTTATTGAAATGTTCTTAGTCCCTTCACCTTCTCGCTCTACTTCAACAACTATAGTGGTACCCTTCGGACCTTTCAAAGCACTTGACACGTCATCAGATGCTTTACCTTTCATGCTTTTCCCATCTATACTAAGAATCTTATCCCCCGCACACAAGCCTGATTGTTGCGCAGGATTACCTTCGTAGGGTTCAGCTATGTATGTATATTCATCTAGTTTTCGAATCAAAGCGCCTATTCCACCATACTGCCCGGTAGTCATCATTTTATATTCTTCAATATCAGATTCCGGATAATAAACAGTATATGGATCCAAAACCTTGAGCATAGCATCTATTCCTGTTTTAGAAAGTTTCCCATTTTGCGGTTCATCAACGTAATACATGTCCAAATGCTGGTAAATTTGATCAAGCAATTCAAGATTTTTAATGACTTCAAAACCATTTGACTGTGCATGATTTCTAAAAGAAAATGCTAAGACTAAAATTAGGGTCAAGATTATACCAAACGCCTTGATGTTAATGAGTTGTTTTGGTGCTGATTTCATTTTCAATTTTTTTAAAAAGATACTTAATATTTTTTTCTACGTTCTCAAAGGGAACCTCTTTGTCTGCACTGTAAATAGTGAATACATGAAGCCCTAAGTCATTCTGATCTAGAAATTGTGTTAAAGATAGTTTATTCTTTCTTATCGCCTCGCGCATCAAACGCTTTAAACGATTCCTGTCGTGCGCATGTTTATAAATTCTTTTTGGGGCCGATGTAACAAATTTTAAATGAACACATTCGGAATCAAAATATCGAAAGTACATGGTCAATGGGTAACTGCGCAAGGTATTTTTGTGGGCAAATAAATGCTCTATTTCTCGCTTACTAGCGAGCCTGTATTCTTTTCCGAAAGTTTGTTGCATTTGCTCTGGCTTAACCCTAAAACATTATTAATCCCTGTCAATCCTCGGAAGATTGATGTATTCTTTTAGTATGAAACTCGTAGGGAAATTAGACAATGCTTTATCTCTTACCTCTTCCGCTTCTAATAAATTTCTAAAATCACCAACTTTTAACACATAGTTAGGTGCATTGAATTCAATGTAGGTATCAACCTTAGGCA
>JBILIM010000056.1:0-7963 GCA_044349985.1 Crocinitomicaceae bacterium | reverse complement strand
CAAATGCCTTTCTATCACTTTCTGTGCTTGGCAAAGAGGCACCGTTGATAAAAGCAAAATTATAACGGTCGCTTAACCCACGAACTACAACAAACTTATTATCTTGAACACTCGCACCCGTAACCCTTTTTAGAACGTCACTGACTTTAGGATCTGGTTTGGTTTTCATATCTTGACTCGAGATGGCGTCAAGAGCTGCTACGCTGTTCCTTTGAAGGGTAAGAATATTCTCAACTGATTCTTTTTCTGTCTTAAAAGTTACCGTCACGGTTCCCATTTCAGTTGCTCCTTTGGTAAGACTGATATCCAAAACCACTGTATCTTTATCTTTAACTTCAATATCCGTAATCGCCTTATTGCTGTAGGTAAAGGAAGTAACGTTTATCTGATAGGTCCCCGCATTTAATTGAGAGATAACATAACTACCGTCCATGTTACACGTTGCTCCTTTATTCTGTCCTACTAAGGTGATTTTAGAACCTGGAAGCATTTCTCCGGTCTCTGCATCAAACACTTTTCCTTTGATTACTCCGGTTTGAGAAAATGAAAAAAAGGCATTGATTACTAGAAAAAAAGTGAGCTTTAATTGAAATTTCATGTCGATAATTTTTGTCGACACAAAGGAAACGCCCTGCAATTATTACAGGATTACTGAAAGGTTAAGTGTGTGTTAATTCAAAGTAATATGAACTTAACATTCACTCAATATGAAATTAATATGAATTAGGCTTTATTTTGTTGAACGAACTTGTATCCGATACCTTTAACGGTTTTAATGTATTCGTCGCCAATCTTTTCGCGCAATTTTCTTACGTGAACATCAATCGTTCGATCACCAACGACGATATCTGATCCCCAAACTTTTTCAAGAATGGTATCTCTTTCGAATACAAAATCAGGTCTTGAGGCTAAAAGTGCTAGCAATTCAAATTCTTTTCTTGGGAGGTGAATAATAACGCCATCCTTCTCCACTACATATTTTTCACGATTGATTACTAAATCTTTTGTTTCTGAGTTATCATCCGTAAGCATTCCCTTCCGACGCAGTAGTGCATTTATTCTGCTTATTAAGACTTTTGGCCGTATAGGTTTGGCCACATAATCATCTGCGCCTGCATCAAGTCCAGCAATCTGACTGTAATCTTCACTGCGTGCGGTAAGAAAACAGATCAAGGTATTTTTAAATCCAGCACTGTTTCTTATAGCTTCGCATACTTCAACACCATCCATTCCTGGCATCATCACATCAAGAAGTATCAAATCAGGTTGAGATTCTCTCATTATGGCCAGACCTTTTTCACCATTTTCGGCATCAAGAACAAAGTATCCTTCTTTTCTCAAATTGTAGATTAACAATTCTCTGATATCCTCTTCGTCATCTATAACAAGAATTTTAACCATAAACCCTATTGATTGGAATTACAAATTTACTTTTTAATTCGCCCAAACGAAAAAATTAACAAGTACTTTTCAGAAAAAAATGCAATTGCATTTCACTTTTTTTAACAATGTCAATATGACACTTAGTTAATTATTATTAGCTTTGTGATGTAGTAGTAGGTTAGGTTGATTAGTGTAATAGGAGCCCCTTTCTTGGGGCTCTTGTTTTTTAGAATGTTTAGCGTAAATTTCTATATTTACCACAATTAATTTCCAATGAAAATAAAAATACTTCTTGCAGAGGATGATATCAGTTTGGGATTTATCATTTCCGACCAATTGAAAGGTGATGGCTATCATGTGACCTTGTGTACAGATGGTGCAGATGCGCTTAAACGGTTCAATGAGGATAGTTATCATTTATGTATTTTCGATGTAATGATGCCGAAAAAAGATGGATTTTCTTTGGCAAAGGATATTCGGAAAATAAATCAAGATATTCCTATTTTATTCCTTACTGCAAAATCTATGACAGAGGATAAAGTTGAAGGTTTCAAATCAGGAGCAGATGATTATCTAACAAAGCCATTTAGTGTAGAAGAATTACAATTAAGGATTTCTGCGCTTTTAAAGCGGATTCAAATTGTTACAGAAAAACCAGAGCACGCTGTTATATCTGTTGGAGAATACACCTTTGACACCGAGAATTTTATATTGAAACATGCCCGATTCGAAAAGACCCTAACTAAGAAGGAAGCGATGGTTTTGAAACTTCTGTGCAAATTCAAAAATCAGGTAACTCCTCGTGATATGGTATTAAATTCTGTTTGGGGACAAGATGATTATTTCGTTGGAAGAAGTTTGGATGTATTCATCACAAAATTGAGAAAATATTTAATTGAAGATCCGAATATACAGATTTCAAATGTTCACGGGATTGGCTTTAAATTACAGGTAAAAGAATGACATTTATTCTTCATTTGGAAACTGCAACAAAGTCTTGTTCAGTTGCATTATCAAAGGATGGCAGATTATTAGCCCTTAAGGAGCAATTAACGGAAGAATTTTCACATGGGGAAAATCTGACCCTTTATATTCAAGATGTATTATCAGAAGCAGGTATTGAAATTGGAAACCTTAATGCCGTTTCAATCGCTTCAGGACCAGGGTCTTATACGGGATTAAGAATTGGTGTTTCAACGGCAAAAGGAATTTGTTACGCCCTCAACATTCCATTGATTTCAATTGATGCACTTGTTTCGCTTTCTTATCTTGCCAAAGAGAAACACCCCAACACTAATTTGTGTGCGATGATTGATGCCCGTCGCATGGAGGTTTATTGTTCTATTTATGACTCCAATTTGAATTTAATTCGTCCTATATCTGCAGAAATTTTGGATGATGATAGTTTTGCAGCATTTGAACCCTTTGTTTTCTTTGGGGACGGCGCTTTAAAGGCAAATGATTTGTGGGAAAAAAGGAATTGTGAATTTGACAATTCCATCGATTCATCAGCCAAAGGTCAAATTGGTTTAGCCTTTGAAAAATATAAAAACGGCGAATTCGAAGATGTAGCCTATTTTGAGCCCTATTACCTTAAAGATTTCACAAGCACTGCTAAAAAATAGCTATTTCTCTTTGAAAAGCCTTCCAAAATCATGGGCATAAGTAATCAAAATAACAGGATTGGTTGATTTGTTAGTTCTGTAATCTCTGAACATGATTGCTGTATTTATGGTATTGTTCTTATTCAGATTGAATTTAACTCCAGCGATGTAACGAAATTCATTCATAAGTCCTTGTGTCACGAGCAGGTCGTCTATAAAATAACTGTACTGATTGAAACGATAGAGCATTTCAAAAGATGCATAAGGCTGAAACCATTCAGACTTCAGTTTGGGCTCAACAGCTATTCGATTTCTACTGTACCATTGATTGCGTTTGTACTGAAACTGCTCATATTGAATGATACTTCGCAATTCGACGTCTATATATTTATCCAGATGTAATAATTTTGAAGGATCGTATCGCAAAGCAAATTGGTAACGATTTCTGAAGCTCAAATCATTTCCGTCTAAATAGGCAAAAGGGTTGGGTTGCATACTGTTTCTATATGACACCCCAACTTTCCAATTCTTCAGAAATTGATAGTTTACTTGTAAATTAAAATTGGTACTCGAATAGCTTCTTTCAGTTAAATTTGAACGACTTTGAAACGCAAGATTGCAACTGATTTTCTTACTCAATTTAAATCCGGCCTCGATTCCGATTCTCGAATGCAAATCTCCAATTTGACTGTAATGTGCTTGAGTTCCTATCAAAGCAATACAGCATACAAAAAGCAACTTTTTCATTCAAATATTACCTCTAGCGTTCCAGCGTCTGTGATTTTTCCTTTTTCTGTGATTTCCACAGATTTGTATACCGGGTATTTTTGTCCAGTAAGAACATCTGTCGAGAGTGCATATACACGGTATTTTCCAGGATTCAAACCATCAAAAGTGTAAACCCCTTCTGCTCCTGTTTTGGTAGATTCGTTAAACACCTCACCTTCACCATAAATCAGATATACGCGTTCATCATCCATAGAAATTGATGAAGAAGGTATCAGTTCGTCTGCATCGCCTTGGTTAGCCACATCAACATTAAAACTAATGTTTCCGTTATCGGCATCCACTAAATCTTGATTGGTCTTTGATGTTAACGTAATGATATCTTGATAAATGTCAATCACAAAATCAGCTGTTACAGCATTATTCAAGGCATCAACAGTGTTCATAGCTACTGTATAATTGTCATCGCTGTAGTTAAAATCCACTTGAATTCCTGTTCTTCCCTGTAATTGTGGATCACCATTGGAAACCCATGTAGGATTATTGTACCAGATGTAGTAGAGCTCTCCATTAATCGGTCCGTTTAACAACCAGTATTCACCATGTTCAATATCAACTCCATTTTTTACGGTTACATTGATAACTTCAGCATCTCCTGGATTGACAATATCGGCAGTTGAACCCATTACATTTCCTCTAATGGCTGCAGTTCCTCCAGGACCTTCAACTTTTTTACATGATGAAATAAGTGTTAACCCTATGAAAAGGGAAGAAAAAACGACTAATGAACGTTTCATTTTTTAACTATTTTAATTGATTGATAAAGCGATTCGTTTGTATAAACATTAATAAAATACAAACCGTTTGTTAAACCTTCCAGAGATAAGTTACAGCTGGAATTTGATAAAAGGATTTCTTTCCTAATCATTTGTCCTAAAGGTGAAATCAGCTCTAAGGTGCATGGCTGGTTTATATTACTCAAATCAACGGTTAGGTTGTCGTTGGTTGGATTGGGATACACGCTTATTTGTTTAAAACTTGAATTTTCATCCACACCCAAATCATTGCATGTTCCGAACATATTGGCATCCATCCATGTTAGTCGGTTTGTTACCCAAGTCTTCAAGTAATCGATTTCTTCTTGATATGTGTTTCCAATAAAGTTATTAGGCCAAACATAAGTCCCAAGAATTGGCCATCTGCTGTAATGACGTATTGCGGGTTGCTCGAGAATTGTCGCCAAACTATCGATGTAATTCATAAGGTAATCGTTACTCATAACCCCTTGTCTAAGTTCCAACCATCTGCATTTAACATCATGCGAATATGTCGAATCCTGAAGCATTCTCGACCACCAAAAAGGATTTTGCCATTGTCCTCCACAAAGTGAATTAAAATTAATTTCCCAACCAGATGTTTGGCCTCCTTGGCAATAATTCGCGTTTCCAAAGCCCAAATTAAAATCCCACAATGGACCGGCATAAAGTTTACCTCCTTCACTTAATCGTGCTTTGTTAAGGTAGGTTGAAATTCGGTATCCATCCACGTTTTTGGACAACTCATTTATTAGAAAAAAATCGATGAACGAAGGTACATCAATATAGTTTCGGTAACCTAAAACGGGATCCATGAAATCTGCCGATGCTAGTGCGTTTTCCCACGCTGTTACATAACCTTGAATGTATTGCAATTGAGAAGGATGCATCGTCAAGGGTTCGGGATCATGCATTTGGAAACCGATTGTTCCATTTCCTGGAGCAGCGCTGGTGTATGGTGAATTCCAAACGACAGTTTCTCCACCGGTAGTTTTGTCAATTTTAATAATGTATCCTCCTGTAAGTTCGTTATTTAAGGTATCAGACGGTAATAAATCGTCGACATTAACCCTTCCCGGATTTTGTTTAATACGCTCCATCATCACATAGACGCCCATATATTCACCATTTATAACGAGCTCACACAATTTTGTTCTTGGAGCCCATCTTCCTGTTGCGTTACCTAAATGGTATGTTAAAACATTTCGAATAAGTGCTTTGTCCGTATAAGGTGCATATAAAATCCAGTCGTTATCGACGGGCCAATCAAAAATGGATACATTGTAATTGATCAAAGGATCAGGACCTCTAGTTTCAACGGAATATGAAGCTGCTGGAAAACCATTCGACGATGAACCTCTTTTTTCAATACCGATATCCCCAAAAAATTCATTCATAGGATCAGACAAATTATTTATAACGCCTTCACCGTTATATATTATTCCCATGGTTGCATCGATTTTCGGCTCATCAGGAATATTTTGACCTTCCGTATTTAAAACAACTATTGGTAAATTCGACTGCACAAATTCAAATGGCGGATTAAACCATGTTGGAGTTGGTCCGTAATTACTTGATAGGTCAGTTATTCCAAAACTTATAAAAGCACGCGAAGTTAAATCCGAAGAGTTTGAAGTCTGATTATGGGTTTCTATTGCCAGCGTATTGTTGCCGTTAATAAGTACGCCATTTAGGTCGGCAATATCGAAAATGATTTGATCTGGATAATTACCTTGATACAAAGCTGCCTCGTGAGAAATTGTGGCTAACGCATTAAATGCTGGTTGTCCGGTTCCAGAAATGCCATTTCTACTGATTTCTATCCCATTCAAATACGCCACATAACCGTCGTCATAATCCATGTTAAGAATTACTTTAGCAATAACGGATAGGTCAACAACATTAAAATCAATTCTGTGATATACACAAACACTGCTTGTTGGAATCACCGTATTATCGTCTCCATCAGCGAAACCAAAGCCTCCTGGACCTGTTTGCCAAGTAGCCACGGAAAATGTCGGTTGAATCCAACTCGAAGAAGTTGAGGCAGTTGGAACAACATAAGACCATGTGTCGTTATCGTTAACAGCTGTTTCCCAGTGATCAACCTGGGCTTGAGACTTAAATGAAATTAATAGCAGGGCAAAAACAAAATACTGCACTTTTAAATGCGTTTTGGACATGTTTAAAGTTTAATGACTTTAAAATTAGTCAAAAGATGTTTTGCAGACTTAACATTTACATAATATATAGCGTTGGTAAATTCAGAAAAATCGATATTTGAAACTTGGACATTGGGATCAAGAGTTCCAGAAGTTAAAATTCTACCCAATTGATCCAGCACTTCATAGCTCAAATCTGCATAAGTTCCGTTGGACTCGTTAACGATAAAAAGTTCATTTTGAGCAGGATTTGGATACACATAAAACTGCTCTAGTTCCAAATTTGTCATACCAGCTATACCCGGTTGAAAGTAGGCATCGAATTGTATGTTGTTGACATCCAGCGTATCCAGGAATAATGGATTGAGTACGTCGGTAATCAATGCATTATTCCCCCAATGTGAAAAAACATATCCCGGATTGGGTATGGCCTCAATTTTCACTGGAACGCCATTAAAATAGATTCCATCCCAAGGATAAGCATCCGGTTCAATTGTACTGATGTGAATTTTTCCAGATCCAGCTGGATATACATCTAAAGTCAAATCAACCTGATTCGGCAAATTGAAGTGGTATTCGATATTTCCTCTAACGACATCACTTCTTTGAGACAATTGATCTCTGAAAACAAGATGGTTGTTATTAAAATCTGTCATTTGTTGAGGGATGTTGTTCGGGTCTCCCCATCGTTGGTATTCGTTATCCATTTCACCAACTGTTAAATCATAGAATTCTTGTTCAATAGGCAAAAGTCGGCTGGTTAAATATTCTGTATTCATTAAATCCGCAAAACGATTGATGAAATAATCCTTGAAGGTATTGTTTTGAATACTTTGAAGCCAAATGTTTATAAAAGGATTATCTGTACTTTGACCAAGCAGGTAACCAATGTGATCAGCATAACAATCGGTCCAACCATTTGGCGCCATGGCAAGTTCCATATCTATGGTACAAAAACGGTATCGGAAATTTGAGGTATTGGATCGGACAATTTTAATATTATTCCCGGGCCAATCCACATTTCCCATCCAGGATTCGGCAATAATGTAATCTGCATAATGTGTCAAATCAAAATAGTGATCAGCTTGTTGCCAATAATTGGGATTAAGCGGATTGAGATTGTTAAAGGCATTGTAATAGGTATAAAAGGTATCAACTGGAGCACCTTGAACAGATCTTAGTACAAAATTCTGCCACGCACTTAAAGATAAAATATCTACAGAATCAGGATGCGCGCCTTCAAGCGTTAGAAAGTATTCGTCATCAAACTTTT
>JBILIM010000055.1:0-7968 GCA_044349985.1 Crocinitomicaceae bacterium | reverse complement strand
CCGAACCGTAACGTTCCATGGCTTCGGCGTAGGTCATACGCGGAAACGTTGCGTCCAGCTCAACACCGCGAACCGTTTTAAACAAATGTCGGATCAACCCTTCAAACATGTCCAAAACATCATTTTGTTCCACAAATGCCATTTCGCAGTCAATTTGTGTAAACTCAGGTTGACGATCGGCTCTTAAATCCTCATCGCGGAAGCACTTTACAATTTGGTAGTAACGATCGAAACCGGACACCATCAGCAATTGCTTGAAGGTTTGTGGCGATTGGGGTAAGGCATAAAACTGTCCTGGATTCATTCGGCTTGGTACTACGAAATCCCTTGCGCCTTCAGGCGTTGATTTAATCAAAACGGGGGTTTCAACATCCAGAAAATCTTTTGAATCCAGATAGTTTCTCGTTTCCAATGCTACTTTATTTCGCAATCTCAATTTATCCTGAACAGGGTTTCTTCTCAAATCGAGGTAACGGTATTGCATTCTCAATTCATCGCCTCCATCGGTCTCATCTTCAATGGTAAACGGTGGCAATTTCGCAGGATTGAGCACATTTAAATTGGAGACCACAATTTCGATCTCTCCTGTTTGCATGTTCTTGTTTTTACTGCTTCGTTCGATTACGGTACCTTCAATTTGAATGACGTACTCGCGTCCCAATTTTCTTGCTTTCTCGCACAGATCGGCATTTTCCTCCATGTTAAAAACAAGCTGTGTAATACCATATCGATCGCGCAAATCCACGAACGTCATTCCTCCCAAATCCCTTGAGCGTTGCACCCAACCGGAAAGTTGAACGGATTTATTGACATCGGATAAGCGTAATTCGCCACAAGTATGAGATCTGTACATAATTTTAAATTGAGTGCGCAAAGTTAAGGATTCTGAAAGTTTTTGGTGGCTCGTTTCGAAGCTTGTTCAAAAAAATCAAGAAAAATTTTGTTTCAAAAAATCTATGGTCAATGGTTTCCCGATAAAATCGGTAATTCGTGGATTGGCTTTTACACGTTCAATGTCGCGCTGATCAACAGACGATGAAAGCATGTAAATTTTTGTGTCTTTGAGATAATCCAAATCCGTTTCACCCAGGCGTTCCAACATTCCAAAACCACTTATTTCTGGCATATTGATATCTAAAAAAATAGCATCTGGAGCGGTATATTGATTTGCATGCATTTCACGAATAAACTCAAGGGCTTCTTTACTCGACTTGATTATTTCTACTTCACTATCCGGTAAGGCCTGTCGAATAATAGCAGGGTGCACAATGCAAATAATGTCGTCGTCGTCAATCAGAAGAAAGCGCTTCATTTAATGGAGAAAATAACGGCAAAGTTAGGTGAATTGTTGTACCTTTTTGTAATTCAGAGTGTAAATTTATGTTTCCACCCATCTTATTAATGATTTCTTTACAGATGTACAATCCGAGTCCTGTTCCTGAACTGCTATTGGAGGCGCGGTAAAACATATTAAAGACCTTCTTTTGATTTTCAGAAGAAATACCCTCCCCATTATCTTCAACGATTAGGGTTAAGGTCTTATCTGCATTTTCGATACGTACATGCACAAATGGATTATCAATAGACTTATTTCTATATTTTACAGCATTCCCAATAAAATTTTTGAGTAACGTTGCTATTCGGAGCTTATCGGAAATTACCAATCGGTTTCCCTTAAGGGTAAAACGAAAATCGATACTGGGGTTGGCGTAATGCGAGTGGTCTTGATACACTTCTTCGACTAATTTTTGGATATCAAATTCGTCATGTTGTATGTCGATTCTTGAATTTTTAGAATAATCCAAAATTTCCAAAATCGTTTCATCCAAGCGCCCGACACTTTGTTCAATTAACGCCAAGTACTGCTTCATCAATTCCTCATTTTGCAAGGACAATTCCATTACAGAAATCAAACCCTTGATTGACATTAACGGAGACCTTAAGTCGTGTGAAACACTATAAACAAACTGATCCAGTTCTTGATTTATTTTTTCTAATTGGTCGTTTTTCTCAATAAGCGTATCCTCAAAAACCCTTGTTTCGGTAATATCCACAACCGATCCTACCACGCGAACCACATTACCGGAAATTCCTTTTTCGGCCACCACGAGACTTTGAATGTATCGGATTTCGCCACTTTTTGGAAGGACAATGCGGTATTCATGATTGATAAATTCGACTTGTCCACTCACCACCTTATTAGCATCTTCAATGGTTCTTTGTCTGTCCTCCGGGTGAATAGAATTAATAAATAAATTGTAATTGTCTACATCCTCAGATGGTGAGGTTTCAAAAAGCGCATACATAGTATCGTTCCAAACCGAGCGATTGGATACCGGATTCCAGTCCCAAATTCCGATTCCGGAGTGGGAAGTAATGAGTTCAAAACGGGAATTGGTTTTAATGAGCTCATTTTTGTAGTTTTCTTCAGAAGTAATGTCTTTTTGAAGTGCAATAAAATTGATATGATTTCCCTGATCATCAAAAATTGGCGAGATTTCAAGCTGGTTGTAATACGGCGCACCACTTTTGGACACGTTAAGTATGGTCACCTCAACATTTTCTTTTTTCGACAAGGCATCTGCCAACTTTTGCCTAGCCTCCTTATTGGTTAGTGGTTCGTATTGCAGGAAATCTTTGGGTTTACGCCCAACGACCTCATCCAAAGTGTAACCGGTAGTTTTTTCGAAGGAATCATTGACCCATTCAATTCTACCGTGATTATCTGAAATGATTACCCCACTTTTTGTTTTCGTGGCAATGAGTGATAGTTTTTTCAATTCCAATTCGGATGCTGCAATCAATTTGAGTTGTTCGCGATTTTCCTGCTCAGCTAAAATATTTGAGATGTAAGCAACAACTTGTTGGGTAAAAACTGAGAACAATACTTCATAATGATTGGTTATTTCGGGATAAAGTGGCGATTTATCCTTTAAAATGGCGCAGCCAATGACTAAACTTAAATCCTCATTTATTTGAATACAATTCGATGTTAATCCCCTATCTATTGTAGTTTGTGAATTGTGTTTTATATGGATCGTTTTTGCCTTACTACTTGGCGTACTTTTAGTGTTTAAGGAAAGCATTTCCGTTTTCACGAGTTGGGCTTGATTGCCATCGCAACCTTCATGGTAAAGTTGATTTCGTTCGGGTTCTTTAGCATGAATAAGATAGGCTACCCCGACTTGAACTTCCAAGATATCAATAATGGACTCAACCGAAAGTTGCAGGAACTCATCTATTGTTTGGCATCGAATCGCATCATTGTTAAAACTGTTCAAGCGTTTATAGAGCTCCAACTCCTGATCTAAGCGGTCGCGGGTGTTGATCAATTCTTGTTCAGTTGCAGAAAAACGCGTTACACGCAGTTGCAATTCAAGATACTGCTCATACAATTCTTCATAAGAAAGTGGATGATTCATTCCACCGATTTAAATCGTTTGATTTTTTCGCTCACTATCTGTAAATCACGTAAAGTGCAGTTGTATAATTGTGGTATTCATTTTTACCGCCTAAACGGGCAAATTCGCCGAAACCATACATTCCAAGCCATGGTGGACATGCTCCGTTCACGTAAAATGGAAATTGCATCGCTCCCACGAGTTCTTCTTTAACAATTCGATTGAACAAGAACCTTCCTCTCGCTAAACAATCGGCATGAAAAACTGCCACAGCTTCTTTTCCACCCATTCGTTCTTTAACATCTGCCACCAAACGGTCCATTTCACGGAAAATCAAATCCTCGTCACGGGTTGTTAACCAAAGCTCTGTACCTTCCTTAATTTCAGTAGCGTAATACATGTCATCACCAACATGTTTTGTGACTACACGTAACAGATGATTGTTACCGTATTCTTTTGCTAATTCTGGGCTCAATAGTTCACCAAGCGCACCAATTGGAATGGTATCACCACAATCTGAATCGGCCTGCAAACCTAAACGATTCAAATATGCCGACCACGCCGGTTTACCATTAAATTCCTTGATAATGTGTCCCTCTGCCTTGGTAACCGTCAAGGGTTCTCCAACAGCGACAAATCCATGAGTTGCTTGCGTTTCAACCTTTAGGGTAGGGTCAGCAAATCCAACAGCATAAGCACCATGTTCGTAAACATTTTCATCGACACCCTGATAACTCACGAAACCTTTCATATTGTCAGAGGAAGTGGCGCCGAAAATGGTCACATCTGCCCCAAATATTTCTTCAAAAGCCGCTATACATTGATCATTAGCGATGTCTATTCCTGATGCCAAGAAGTAAAGCATAGTGATTCCAGGTTGCTCCGCCTTCAGCGATTTTGCCATTTCAAGGCATTTCTCATAGGAGTTGTGTCCATAAATTTGATCGCATGAAGCAACTGCAAATTCATTTCCTTTTACGGCCATTAAGGCCATGTCTTTCATGGATTCGCTTACGCCTTCTCGACCTACAACGCCACAGCAAGACGCTGCTAATATCTTTGCATTTGGAACTAAAGCTTTTGCTTCTTCCACCAAGTCATTGAAATTATGCCCAATTGAAGCGTGAAAAATAAGTAAATTGCTTTCTTGATAGCCATCGCCCATAGCGGACTCTAAACACTCTTGAACCCCTCTTTTTGTATTTACAATACGTGTACTTGCTGAAAAAAATGATAACATAGAAATGGTTTTCATTAAAGGTAACCAATTTTATTTAAGGTCCATTCATTTGAAGTTATTTACACAAAATCTAAATAAGTAGCCCTTTGATGCCCCAACTTAAAGTGGAATATTCCCATGCTTTTTTTGCGGAAGAACTTCAGCTTTTTTCTCCAACATCTTAAAGCCTTCGATAACTTTTTTACGCGTTTCCTGAGGTAAGATTACATCATCAACAAATCCTCTTTCGGCAGCGCGATAAGGGTTGGCAAAGAGTTCGGCATATTGTGCTTCTTTTTCTTTCCATTTTTCTTCTGGATTTTCTGCTAGTGCAATCTCCCTTTTGAAGATAATTTCTGCCGCACCTTTAGCGCCCATAACTGCTATCTCAGCTGATGGCCATGCAAAATTCAAATCGGCACCAATATTTTTTGAGTTCATCACATCAAATGCTCCACCATAGGCTTTTCTGGTAATTACCGTAATTCTAGGAACGGTTGCTTCAGAAAACGCATAGAGCAATTTAGCACCATGCGTAATGATACCGCGCCACTCTTGATCCGTTCCGGGTAAAAATCCTGGAACATCTTCAAAAACCAATAACGGGATATTGAATGCATCACAAAATCTAACAAAACGAGCACCTTTTCTCGAAGCATCGATGTCAAGAACCCCTGCAAGCGCCGCGGGTTGGTTTGCTATAATACCCACAGTTTTTCCTTCAAGCCTTCCAAAACCAATTACTATATTTTTTGCAAAATCAAGCTGAACTTCCCTAAAGCTTTCATCATCTATCACACAATCAATCACCTTTCTGATATCGTAGGGTGTATTCGCATTTTCAGGAATTATGTTCTCAATCCATTGCAGTTTTTGCTCATTAAATTGAAAATGGGAAGGATGAGGAGCCAATTCATTCGCATTTTGGGGAAGATATGACATCAAATCTCTTACCTTACGCAAACACTCTACATCATTGGATGCCGTAAAGTGATTTACACCTGATTTTTCGGCATGGGTTTTTGCACCACCCAATTCCTCAGATGTCACTTCCTCATGGGTTACTGTTTTCACCACATTTGGTCCCGTTACAAACATGTAAGACGTTTCTTCAACCATAAAAATAAAATCAGTCAAAGCAGGAGAGTATACAGCTCCTCCTGCACAAGGTCCCATGATTACAGAAATCTGTGGTATCACACCAGAAGCTCTTGTGTTTCGGTAAAAAATATCAGCATATCCCGCAAGAGAAACCACACCTTCTTGGATTCGAGCTCCTCCGGAATCGTTTAGTCCAATCACAGGCGCACCATTTTTCATTGCCAAAT
Organism: Crocinitomicaceae bacterium; assembly: GCA_044349985.1. Classification (GTDB taxonomy): domain Bacteria; phylum Bacteroidota; class Bacteroidia; order Flavobacteriales_D; family Crocinitomicaceae; genus M0103. The sequence goes on along the minus strand of JBILIM010000055.1, from coordinate 2,020 downwards.
CCATAATTCGACAAATTTTTTCGGCATGTGTTTCCGAAAGCGAACCGCCTAAAACGGTAAAATCTTGAGAAAAAACATATACCAAACGCCCATGGATTTTACCATAACCGCTCACTACACCATCACCCGGATACTGTTGTTTATCCAGTCCAAATGAGGTGGAACGGTGCTCAACAAATTGACCAATCTCATTGAACGTTCCTTCATCGAGAAGAACTGTAATGCGCTCTCGGGCTGTTAATTTCCCTTGCTGATGTTGTTTGTCTAATCTTTCTTGACCCCCGCCTAGCATCGCTGATGCCCTCTTAGCAAGTAATTCCGAGTTCTTATCCATTTTATCGAATTGTTAGACAAAGATAAAAGATTGTCTGTGATTTAAAATAAACTACGCTAACAAGCGTCGTTTTAATAAAAGTGCACTTTTAAAAATATTCATTCAAGTCTTTATAAAGACCTATTTCTATAGTATAAGGCATCATTAATTGCTTGCGAACTTATTTTAAAAACGAAGAGGAGCGCACAGCTTTCGCTGTCACGCTCCCCAACTAATTCTTCATATTTTTAATTTCCTTATTTAATGATTATTCGTTCTGCGTAAGTATTACCGTCTGACTCTGTGTAGTACAAAGTGTAGACACCGCGCTCCAACTCTAAGGATTGAATTCCTGTTTCCAAATCCATATCTACCTGGTAGATTATTGCACCCATTTCATTGATGATATAAGCTTCTGAAGTTTTATCATCTGCCTTGATGTTGATGCTTCCTGCTGATGGATTTGGATATACGGTTACTGATTTTGATGTTGAACCGCTGTTTACAAATCCAATCTTATCCGGCTTGTAGCTGCTTGTTAAAGTTGGTGCTAACGGTTGCAAAATTTCAAATCGTCTTCGTGTCATACATCCCGTTGATGTTTCTGTGATTACCGTTTCATAAATATCGGTTCTCAATCCTGTCTGATCTTCCGCTGTTGCTGCTACTGCACTTCCATTTAACGATGACCAGTAAAATGTACACGGCACACCTGTTTCGATATTGATTGCGCCATTCGTTAAACCGTATGCCGTAATGTTGGTGTACGTTGCTTGAACAGGTATTGGTGAGGGCTCTACCAAGGTAACGTTTGCAAGTGTGGACTCTAAATCAGCATCCATCACAGATAACTCATAGTTGCCAGCAGCTATATCCGTTGCTACATAAGTGTCGCCTGTTAGCGCAACGCCATCTACCGTGTAAGGTGCTGTACCTCCTGCGATATTAATAACGATGGCGCCATCAGCGTATCCACTGCATGTTGGATTGATGGTTGAAACGTGAATGCTTATCGGTTGTTGTGCAAATAAACTTCCTGTTAATACCGTTAAAGATGATGCGAGTAAAAAAGTTCTTGTTTTCATAATCTTAATTTTTAATAATTTTTGTTTCATTTGGTTGAGACAAAGTTGTGGGCATTTCCACCGAAAAAAAAGAATTATGAATCTACATCAAAGCAATTTGGTAGCTTTCACCGATGCAGACTAAGTAGTTGTACTTAATAAAATACGTTGACAGAGCGAAACACCCATTCTTCAAACTAGTAAATGGAAATACATTAGGTTTTCCCCAGTACTTTGAGTTGTCTAATATGAGATTTCAATGCAGACAAAAAACTATCATTTACATGATACGATATGCCATACTTTTTACATTTCTCTTGAACTATTCTGGAAATAGCAGGATAATGCGTATGATTGATATATTGAAACAGGTGATGCTCGATTTGGTAATTCAAACCACCGGCATACCAAAACAAGAATCTACTTTTTGGGGCAAAATTTGAAGTTACTGACATTTGATGCACCATCCATTCCTTCTGAATTACCATTTCCGTTTCTGGTAAAGGCTGAATTAACCCTTCAACAACATGTGCCATTTGGAAAATAGTACTCATGATCATTCCTGCTACAAGATGCATGACTGTAAATCCAATCAAAACTTGCCACCAAGAATAGGATGTCAGTATAATGGGTAAACCAATAA
>JBILIM010000054.1:0-7989 GCA_044349985.1 Crocinitomicaceae bacterium | reverse complement strand
TCCAAGTAATTTTAATTTTTCAATAGCATCATATTCAATTTCCTGTTTGGATTTTAAGCCCAATTTCTTGGCCGGCAACATCACATTTTCTAATACTGTAAATTCGGGTAATAAATAATGAAATTGAAAAACAAAACCGATACGCTCATTTCTTATACGCGCTAAATCTTCAGGCCTTTGACCTGTAATCAATTCACCGTCTAGATACAGCTCACCTTCATAATCTGTATCCATTGTTGAAAGAATGTACAGCAAAGTAGATTTCCCACATCCTGATTTACCCATAATGGAAACAAATTCGCCTTTATCAATTTGAAAGCTGACATCATCCAAAACTTTTACCTCAACAGGTTTTCTGAAAAACTTAGTAATATGGGAGGCTCTAATTATTTCTTGCATCTTATTGTCCACGAATAATATCAACAGGGTCTATTTTCTCTGCTTTTCGAGATGGAAAATAGCCTGCTAGAAAAGTTGAAATCAATGAAAAAGAAACACCAATGATGTAATATTTAATATCGTAATCAACCGGAAATGTTTTAATGGTAGGCAACGCTGCCGTATCAAAAGGGGTGTTATCGATAATGACCGTTACAAAATAGCCAACAGAAAGTCCAATAAATCCACCTACCAATCCGATAATCATAGCCTGACTGATAAACATCCATTTGACATCTTTACCTGAAAATCCAGTTGCTTTGAGGATGGCAATATCATTCATTTTTTCAAAAATGAGCATGTTCAAAATGTTGTAAATTCCAAAACCAGCTACAATGAGTAATGTAATCGATACGGCATACGAAATCATTGTTCGAACCGACGAACCTGTTTCAAATTGTGCATTAGCAGTTTGAATATCGACAGCCGTAACATTAAACATTTCTTCCATCTGTTTCGCTAGTTTTGGAGCAGCTTCTAAATCATGCAATTTTATATTGATATCGGTAACATAATCATTGGATTGTCCAGTTAATCGTTGCGCAACTTTAAGATTTACATAGCTTTGGATATTATCAATTTCAGCCATTCCACTTTGATAAAAACCTACAACTTTCAAAGGCATTACATCACCTTTAATGGAGGAAACCTGGACGACATCACCAACGCGTACCGAGAGTTTTTTTGCTACCCCTGCACCAAGAAGAATACCTTTTTCATTCTGCGCTAAATTCTCCAGCGTTCCATCAACAATATAGTCTCCCAAGTTATATAAATTCCCTTCCTTCATCACATCTATTCCTGTTAAAGACCCGTTAAGCTGATTGGATCCGGCTAGATAATAAGCCTGGGCTTTAATTTGTGGTGTGGCTCCTTTAACATAAGGTTGACTATTCAAAAAACTTAAAATGGGAAGTGCATTATGAATTCGAACTTGTGCATTTTTGGGTTTTACGGATTGTACAAAAATGGTTTTTCCTTTGTAGTTTTCATCCAAATCCAATGGTTGATTATTGGATGGTTTAAGTTCATTGTACAAATGAATGTGAGGTGTTCGATTTAATATCAATCCGTCTAGTAAATCATTGAGTCCATGCATAAAACTCATCATGATTACATAGGTTCCGATACCAAATGTAACACCTAAGGCTGCTATTAACGACTGTTTTTTACGCGTCCAAATATGCGTTTTAGAAATGGATAAAATCAATCTCCAATTGGCCCTATTCCGGCTTGTAGATTTTTGTCTTTTCATCAATTCCAGATAAAATTTCAATAAATTCCCAATTTGAAAGGCCTGTTTTAACCGTAACCAATCCTTCATCAGTTTCAACCTTATTGCCTTCTTGTAGATACGTTCTTGGTATGACTAGTGTTTTACGTTTTTCTTGAATGACAATATTTCCTTCACCGGTTAAACCCATGTACAATTTCTCAGGAGCGCTGTCAAATGATGCTTCAACCTCAAAAGTTTGGGTTTTTTCATTCATTTTAGGAGCAATTTTGGTCACCTTGGCATCTATCGGTTTATTTTTAAAAGCTTCTAGAGTAATTACAACTTTCTGCCCAACTTTAACCTTTGCGATATCGACCTCATCAATTTGCATTTTAATTTTATAGGTATCTTTTTTACCAATGATGGATATTGTTTCTTGCATGGTCACAAATTCGCCTTTTTCTTTAAGCAGCTGATAAACCATACCGTCTGCAAGAGAATTTATTTGGTACTCTTTGGTTTTTAATCGATTTAAATCTCTTGCATTTTTTGCTTGATTTATCTGATTGTCCATTTCAACTTTTGTTCGAGCAATTCTGTTTTTCAATGTCCCAACTGCATTTTTGCTTTGGGCATAAATCAATTGTGTATTATCCACTTCAACTTTGGAAACAACTTTATCCTTATACAATGCTTGATAGCGCATGTAATTAGCAGAATCTGTGGCCAATTTGGTTTTGGCAGTTTCCAATTCTAATTTCAACTCATTGAGAATCGATTGATTTCCTATACTGTTAGACAAAAGATACGCGTAATTGAGTTCTGAACTTTCTGTATTGAGCTTTGCCGCAGCATTATCAATTGAATAAATCGCTTGTCCTATAGAAATGGAATCCCCTTCCTGAACATGAACTTCGGTAACAATCCCTGATATTGTTGCATTTATGGCATACGTTCCTTCGGGTTCCAAAACGACACTAGAATATACAGCCTCGACAATATCGTCATATTTGGCAAAAGTTGATTCCCTCTCTTTTGAACATCCGATGAGTGCTAAGGGAATAAAATAAAAGATGTTTCGCATTTCAATTTATATTCTTCTTAAAGGTATAGTTATTTTTTCAAGGCTTGATTTCATCTAACTTATATTCTTTGGAATTGACTTAAATTTTCTATTTTAGGCCTACACTTAAGTTAATCCATGAAGCACTACTTCTCAATCTTGTTCTTTTTGACATTGTGGTCGTCACAAACAGTTGCACAGCAAAACACAGTTGCTTCGGGTGGAGATTATAATGGAAGTAACGGAACAGTAAGCTTTTCAATAGGTCAAATTGACTACCTCCACATCTCAAATACAAATGGGAATGTGAACCAAGGAGTTCAGCAACCCTATCAAATTTTAGATAATTCAATAAATCAATCCGATTTGAACGTGAACATTACGATAGGTCCAAACCCATCTTCAAACGAATTAACTGTTGTTGCCGACTTCACCAATATGAAAGAAGTTTCCGGTTATATTTCCGACCAAAATGGTAAAATCGTGAAGAAAAAGCAAATCCTAAATACCAATCCATCTTTCGATCTTAAGGATCTATCCTCTGGTACCTATTTCCTCACCATAGAAGAAAATGATCAAATCCTAAAATCTTTTAAAATCATTAAAAACTAATCCATGAAAAAACTATTAACTATAGTTACCCTTTTGAGTAACGTAATTCTCTTTGCTCAAGCGCCGGAAAAAATGACCTATCAAGCTGTCATTAGAGATGCATCCAACAACCTTGTATCGAATGCTGCAATTGGAATGAAAGTGACTATTTTACAAGGATCTACCACAGGTGTAATATCTTATGCAGAATTACACAATTCCAATACGAATACAAATGGACTTATAACTTTGGAGATTGGAAGTGGTTCGCTGGTTTCTGGTAATTTTTCGTTAATCGATTGGGCGAACGGCCCTTATTTTATCAAAACAGAAACCGATCCAACGGGTGGTACAAACTATACGATTACTGGAACTACACAGTTGTTGAGTGTTCCTTATGCATTGTATGCGAAAAATAGTGGTAGTAGCGTTCCAGGACCTCAGGGTCCACAAGGAATACCTGGTCCACAAGGACCAGCAGGTTCAGATGCACAAACGTTGAACATCTCCGGTAATACCCTTTCAATTAGCGGTGGAAATTCCATAACATTACCATCTACTGGAGGAAGTGGTGGAACATTGGATCAAGCCTATGATTTCGGAGGAGCAGGATTAGGAAGAAGCATTACAACAGATGCCGGTGCAGTGCAACTTAACAATGGTGGTTCCAATACTACTGCACTTGAAATCAACTCTGGGGTAAACAATTCATCTGGAGTATTATCAACGCATTCCGGCATAGGAGTCGCTTTCAGAGCCGAAAGTACAAATCCAACCAATTCGTTCTCGGCAATTCAATCCAATACGAATAGCTCCAATGCGAATGTTGCGGCAATTTTAGGGAATAATACGGGGTCAGGCTATGGCGTATCGGGTCAGATTCCTTCTACGGCAACAGGATTTGCTGCTGTTTATGGGTCAAACTTAAGAACCTCAGGCGGATGCGGGGTTAATGGCATCGGTTTTAATGGTGTTGTTGGTCAAACCAATTTCGGAACTGGATACGGATTGTACGGAAACAATACTGCTGCAACAGGTTTGCGTATTGGAACCTATGGTATAGGCTTTAATGGCGTTTACGGACAAACCACAGACCCAGTCAATGGCTGGGCGGGCTACTACACGGCTGACATTGGTTGTGATGGAGCTGGATATGCACTTGGCGGATGGATCAATGCATCAGACAGAAGATTGAAATCGAATATAATCCCTATTGGCAGTGCACTGGAAAAACTCAGCCTGATAAATGGTAAACACTACACCATAACTACAAAATCTAAAACTCCAGATGGGGAAATTATTAGTCATTCAAGAGAACAATATGGCGTAATTGCTCAAGAGGTCGAAGCTATTTTTCCGGAAATGGTTCAAGAAAAAGCATTGTTCATCAATACGGGAGACGAAACATTATACAAGGCTGTGGATTACAATCAGTTAGTGCCTGTTCTGATTGAGGCCATTAAGGAACTTAACATCCAAGTTGAAGCGTTAAAAGGAGAAATCGAGGAATTGAAAAAAGACTGATCTGACAATATCTCGCCGAATATCTATCCAAGAATTTTATTTACCAGGGTATTTAAATTGAATTTTTGTATCTTTACGCAAAAATTGAATACATGAAAACCCTATTTCACGCTGCCAGTTCAAGAGGTCATGCCAATCACGGCTGGTTAAACGCTAAACACTCTTTCAGTTTTGCATCTTGGTACAATCCCGACAGGATTCATTTTGGAGCACTTCGGGTACTCAATGATGATGAAGTAAGCGCAGGAATGGGATTTGGAATGCATCCCCACGATAATATGGAAATTATTACCATTCCATTAGAAGGCGCCATTCAACACAAGGACAGTATGGGGAATACAGCGGTAATTGAGGCCGGCGAAGTTCAAATCATGAGTGCTGGAACCGGAATTTTACACAGTGAATTTAATCCTAAACAGGATGAAGCGCTAAAATTGTTTCAAATATGGATTCTACCCAACAAAAGAAATGTAGTTCCAAGATACGCCCAATTTAAAATAGAGACCGAAAAAATGAAAAATCAATTTTTGCAACTGGTTGGAAATGAAATCAATGAAATGGGATCTTGGATTCATCAAGACGCATGGCTCAGCATGACTGAAATTTCAAAAAATAACGCTGTACAATACGATTTCAAAGGTAAAGAATCCGGTGTGTACTTTATGGTTATCTCAGGTTCAGTAAAAATTGCAGACCAAAATTTGGAACAAAGAGATGCTTTAGGTGTTTGGAATACAAACGAGGTAACCATCATTGCCGAGGACAACAGTAAGGTTCTGGCAATAGAAGTTCCAATGGAAATACACTAAATTATGCATGCACTATTAGAAGATTTAAACTGGCGTTATGCCACAAAGAAATACGATACTTCAAAAAAAATCGATCAAGAACACCTCGACATATTATTGGAAGCCATTCGATTGAGCCCGTCTTCGTATGGTTTACAACCACTTAAAGTTGTATTGGTTGAATCCAAAGAAATAAGAGAAAAACTAAAATCGCATTCATGGAATCAATCCCAAATCACGGATGCTTCTCACCTAATGGTATTGTGTTCCTACAAGGAAATGTCCAATGAATTGATTGATCAAAACGCACAAAACACGGAAATCACAAGATCACTCGAAAAAGGTCAACTTCAAGGTTTTGCGAATTTTGTAAAAGTGAAAGTAAACGAAAAAACAGTGTCCGAGCAAGCTGAATGGAATGCACGTCAAGCTTACATAGCCCTAGGAATATTGATGCAATCTTGCGCTCAATTAAGAATTGATGCAACACCTATGGAGGGATTTGAAGCGGATAAATACAATGAGATTCTCGGTCTGAACGACAAAAATCTTAACGCCACATTAGTCTGTGCAATTGGCTATCGCTCAGAGGAGGATTCGAACCAACACCTTAAAAAGGTGAGAAACCCAATGAACGATTTCCTTGAAGTGATTTAAAAATTTGAAATTTTAATGGATTGTTTTTGTTGGTCTTGTTCAAGAATCAAATAATAAATGCCATTTGAAATTTTCGAGCAATTCAAAGTGATTTCGTTTGAATCGGTATTCGCATTCAAAAGAATTTGGTTATATAATTGTCTACCGTCAGCAGAGACAAAATCCAAATGATCGAAAACGATTTGCGTATCGAATTGAATCGTAAAAACACCATTACCAAGTGTGTGCAATGAATAATTCAATTCCTTCTCTTCCACTGAAAACACTTCAACATTGAATGTCGTTTGCGCTGTATCCGCACCGCAAGAACTTGAGGCTATGAGTTGAACATTGTAACTACCCGGTGTTGCATAAACATGAAGCGGATTGATTTCAATCGACTGTCCACCATCCCCAAAATCCCAAGAATAAGCATCTGCACGATAGCTTTGATTGGTAAATTGAATTTGATTTCCGTTTTGAGTTCCAATAAATGCAGCAATTACAATAGAATCCGCAGGTTTTAATTTCCATGTTTCAAGGCTATCAAGAACCATTAATGAAGCAGCTGTTTGCAGTTGACTTGCAACTAAAGGATCTAATCCCATTAAATAGTTTGCTCCAATAGGAGATTTTCGAAAAATTGAAGCGTAAAATGTACATGCAGATAAATACGTTCCTTCAACACTCGGATGCGAACCATCACCAGAATACAAATTAATAGTTGGATAATTGTCTCTAACGTATTTCCAAGCAACACCAACCGGAGCCACACAGGCGTTCGCTGAATCTGCAATTCTTAGGTAAGCATTTCGCAATCGGGAATTCATTTTGTCAAATGTATTGATCGAATCCCATTGCTGATCCCCATTTTGGCGCCCCCATGTCATGAAATACATTGCTTGGGTGCAATTGGAAACCTCATAAACGCTATCGGCAAGATTCACTGCATAGGGTAAAGATTGTGTATTTACCTGACTTGTTGGAAAAGAAGGTTCCTGACTTTGGCCTTGAATGACAACATAATCCCACAATTGCGCATTCATTTTGGTATAGGTTATCGGATCGTTCCAGTGATTGGCAAAGGTGAATCCTCCGTTTAACTTTGAATCGCCAATAATAACATCCCCTAATGAATTGGAAAGTTGAGTGACTGCGGAAGGTAAATCGTTTGTTGCCACATAACTGTTTCCAATAAACAGGACACGGGCGGTATCTTGTGCAAAAGAAAAATGACAACATAAGATTGCAATGAAAAGATGGAAAAGCTTCATGTTTTTATTTCAAAATTCAGTAACTTCATTGGATTAATCATCAAAAAATGAAACTTTTTTTGACTGACTTTATTCATACACCTCGAAAAATGCGAAAATACATTGTTTTAGTTGCGCTTATACTAATTTTTTCAGTTCCGTTAAAAGCACAATTCAATTTTGAATACAACGATTCTATAAAAGTTTATAATGGTGCCAACGAATTGAATCTTGCATGGGCTGGCGGGCAGAACTACGCCCAATTTTCTGACTTTGATTTCGATTTCGATGGTGATATGGACTTGTTCGTTTTTGACAGAAGTAGCGACAACTGTAAAGTGTATTTACAAGAAAACGTGAACGGAACTAAATTTTACAAATTGATGTACAATGCACACCTCTTTTTCCCGTCAGATGTAAAATACAGAGCAACGCTGGTCGATTATAATCAAGATGGTAAAAAAGACTTGTTTGGCTATG
>JBILIM010000053.1:0-8040 GCA_044349985.1 Crocinitomicaceae bacterium | reverse complement strand
AATTTCTATATCCAATTGAATTCGATCAAGTTCATTCCTTAATCTGTTCAAACCGTTTTCAATCGTTTCGCGATTATTTGGAAAAACCTCAGCCATGATATGTGGCGTGGTTATCAATTTTCGATAACCTAAGGATTTGAATTTATTTATTATTGCAATTGATTCATCTAAAGAACGCGAGCCATCATCAATACCAGGAATGATATGACTGTGCATATCCGTTCGGATCGCTGAAATATTAAATTTTTCTGTATTTTGAATCTTCTTAGACGTGAAAATACTACCCAACCAACCCATCTACTTTATTTCGCGCTATACATTTTTTCGTAATACCTTTGGTAGGCACCTGAAGTTACTTTTTCGATCCAAGATTGATTTTCGAGGTACCATTTAACGGTTAGTTCCAATCCTTGCTCAAAGGTTACCGAAGGTTTCCAACCCAAATCATTTGCCAATTTTGATGCATCAATGGCATAGCGCTGGTCATGTCCTTTTCGGTCTTCCACAAATACAATCAACTTTTCAGAACTTCCTTCAGGCCTATCCAATTGTACATCCATTACTTTGCACAAGTATTTAACCAAATCTATATTTGTCCATTCGTTTAAGCCTCCAACATTGTATGAATCACCAAGTTTACCTTCGTGAAAGATAACATCAATTGCCCTTACATGGTCAACCACCCACAACCAATCTCTTATGTTCATACCATTTCCATAAACAGGAAGCGGTTTATTATTCAATATATTATTGATCATTAAAGGAATCAACTTTTCAGGAAAATGATGGCTGCCGTAATTATTGGAACAATTAGACATTTTAATTGGGAATCCGTATGTATGGTAGAAAGCTCGAACAAAATGATCTGACGAAGCTTTAGATGCAGAATAGGGACTTCTTGGATCATAAGGTGTGGATTCAACAAAATATCCCTCTTCCCCTAAGCTGCCATATACCTCATCTGTCGAAACATGATGAAAAACATGATCGTTTCCAATCCATTTATCTTTACAAATTTGAAGGAGGTTTACAGTACCTACAACGTTTGTCATGACAAAATCCATTGGTCCTTCAATTGATCGGTCAACGTGCGACTCTGCAGCCAAATGAATGACATCGGTAAAGCCGTAAGTATCAAATGCGGATAAGATGTCGTCTTTACTGACGATATCCCCTTTAAAAAATCGATAATTTTCAGCAGCTTCACTATCAATCAGATTTTCCAAATTACCTGCATAGGTAAGTTTGTCAAAATTAATGATAAGATAATCCGGATATTTTGTAACAAAATGTCTCACCAAATGGGAGCCAATGAACCCGGCGCCTCCAGTTACAAGAATTTTCTTTTTATACGGCATTCCAAAAAGATATTATAAAGACCAATATTCCAAATCTTTAATTTTGTTCTTAAAGATTCCTTTAACATCAACAAAAACACCATTTTGATCTTTGAGTAGATCCTTAAATTCGCGTTCTTCCATATTTTTATACTCCTTATGGTTTACGGCTACAATGATTGCATCATAGTCATTTCCCGTTTGACTTACCAAACCTACTCCGTATTCATGCATCATTTCATCCGCAGATGCGTGAGGATCAATTACATCGACATGAACCTGGAATGACTTTAATTCGTTCACAACATCAATCACTTTAGAATTTCTGATATCGCTTACATCTTCTTTGAAAGTTGCACCCATAACGAGCACTTTAGCATCCTGGATATGTTTACCTTGAGCAATAATTTTCTTTACGGTTTGCTTTCCGATATAAAAACCCATAGAATCATTTACGTAACGTCCGCTTGTGATTACTTTGGAATGATAACCAGCTTGTTGTGCCTTATGCGTCAAATAATAGGGATCAACACCGATACAATGTCCACCAACCAAACCAGGAGAAAACTTAAGGAAATTCCATTTGGTTCCAGCGGCCTCAAGAACATCAAACGTATTGATTTTTAACTTGTTAAAAATAATCGAGAGTTCATTAATTAATGCAATATTAACGTCTCTTTGCGTATTTTCAATGATTTTAGCAGCTTCAGCCACTTTAATGTTTGCAGCTTTATGAACGCCGGCGCTGACAACAAGTTCATAGGTCTTTGCTATGGCTTCCAATGAATCCTCACAACAACCCGAAACCACTTTCACCACATTTTGAAGCGTATGTTCTTTGTCTCCTGGATTTATCCTTTCCGGTGAATACCCCACTTTAAAATCTTCATTGAATTTCAATCCAGATTCTGCTTCTAAAACAGGAATGCAATCTTCTTCTGTACATCCAGGATATACTGTTGATTCAAATACAACATAATCTCCTTTTTTAAGCACTTTACCGACAGTTTTACTTGCACTAAGCAATGGTTTTAAGTTTGGTAAATTTGCATCATCTATAGGGGTTGGAACTGCGACAACGAAGAAATTGACATCGTGCAAATCTTCCAAAGTATGCGTAAAAACAATATCACATCCTAAAAAGTCATTTGATTCCAATTCATTACTTGGATCAATTCCATTTTGCATTAAGGATACGCGTTCTGGATTAATATCGAAACCGACTACTTTAATCTTCCTAGCAAATTCTAAGGCAATTGGAAGTCCAACATAACCTAACCCTACAACGGCCAATTTAGCTTCTTTTTGAAGCAATTTATGATAAATCGAGTTGTTCATTTCTTACTTTATAAATTCGTTCTATAATCTCTACAACTTTTAGTCCTTCCAGCGCATTTGTTGTTGGTGAAGTTCGTCCTTTTAAGGTATCTATTACATTTTTTATAACATAATTGTGATTTGCGGCAGAGCCTTTATATGCACCATAATCATTACCAGGATTGGTTGGAGCCAATTCGGGCATTTGATAATCTTGAATGTTACAAATTTCAACTTCATTCATGTATTGGCCACCAATTTTAACACTACCCTTTTCGCCAATAATGGTAATCGAACTTTCAAGGTTTTGATCAGCAACGGCGGTAGAATAATTGATAGACCCCATTCCTCCGTTATGAAAATCAAAACTAACGAAGCCTGAATCTTCAAAATCTGTTGAATGATTGTGCGTGAAATCTGCAAATTTGCCTTGGATATTTTCAATATCACCAAACAACCAATACATGATATCAATGAAGTGGGAAAACTGCGTAAATAAAGTTCCACCATCTAGATCCTTGCTACCTTTCCAACCTCCGCTTTTATAATAGCGATCATCACGATTCCAATAGCAGTTTAACTGAACCATAAAAATATCACCCAATAATCTTTGATCCACAACGGATTTAATCCATTGAGATGGCGGGGAATATCTATTTTGCATCACACAAAACACTTGCTTGCTTACCTGCAGCGACTTGTATATAATCTTTTCGCAACTGTCTTTTGTCAGTCCCATTGGTTTTTCACAAACCACATGCTTACCCGCCTCTAATGCTGCTATACTTTGAGAAGCATGAAAACCATTTGGAGTGCATACATTCACAACATCGAATTCCAATCCGGATTGAATAACCTCATCCAGAGAATGGAAAAAAGGGACTTGAAAATCTTCGATGTTACAATCCTCCTTTGATCTTACGTCGACAAGTGCAACCAATTCACCTTCTTCATCTCGACGAATCATTTCGGCATGCCTCTTCCCGATGTGACCAGAACCAAGAACAACAAATCTAACTTTATCTTTAGCAATCATTAAATTCAAATTTAATCAACCCTTTTAACGGAGCCGTTCTCTAATTTATATTTTTGACCACTTTCATGACAAATGGCTTCTCCCTCAGGATTAAATTCTAAACGGTGACCGTATTCACTTATCCAACCAATTTGACGAGCCGGGTTACCAACAACCAATGCAAAAGGCAGTACGTTCTTGGTGACTACAGCGCCCGCTCCAATAAATGCATATGCTCCGATGTCGTGTCCACAGACAATTGTTGCATTTGCCCCAATACTTGCACCTTTTCCAACATGGGTCTTGGCATATTGATCTCTTCTCATGATTGCGCTTCTTGGATTTGTCACATTGGTAAAAACCATGGAAGGACCTAAAAACACATCATCAGCACAGTTTACACCAGTATAAATGGAAACATTATTTTGAACCTTTACATTATTCCCCAACTGTACTTCTGGAGAAATGACCACATTTTGACCGATATTACAATTTTCTCCGATAACTGCATTTGGCATAATGTGGCTAAAATGCCAGATTTTTGTTCCTTTTCCAATTTGACAACCAGCATCAATTACAGCCGATTCATGAGAAAAATAATCCATTACCTAATAATATATTTGTCAAAATCATTGTGCTCTGTCTGCAACAATTCTGCTTCCGTTAAACTTTTGAAATAATCGTAAGTAATTTTTAGACCTTCTCCCCTGCTCACTTTAGGCTCCCAATTTAATAAGTTTCTTGCTCTAGTGATATCTGGTTGCCGTTGTTTTGGATCATCAACCGGTAGATCTTTATAAATTACCTTCTGATTGGTTCCTGTTAATTTAATAATTTCTTCAGCAAAATCACTGATTGTAATTTCATCTGGATTACCTATATTGACAGGATACACATAATCTGCATGCAAGAGTCTGACAATACCTTCAATTAAATCCTCTACGTAGCAAAATGATCGGGTTTGGCTACCATCACCAAAAATGGTTAAATCCTCACCTCTTAGCGCTTGTCCGATAAACGCAGGTAAAACACGCCCATCATTGAGTCGCATTCTTGGACCGTAGGTATTAAAAATCCTAACTATTCTGGTATCAATTCCATGGAAATTGTGGTAAGCCATTGTAATGGCTTCCTGAAATCTTTTAGCTTCGTCGTAAACACCTCTTGGGCCAACAGGATTGACATTACCCCAATAATCTTCATTTTGAGGATGAACAGTTGGATCACCATAAACTTCCGATGTAGAAGCGATAAGTACTTTAGCCCCTTTAGCTTTTGCCAGTCCAAGACAATTGTGAATTCCTAAAGAACCCACCTTAAGTGTTTGAATAGGTATCTTTAGGTAATCTATCGGGCTTGCAGGAGATGCAAAATGTAGGATATAATCCAAATGACCAGAAACATGTATGAATTTGGACACATCATGATTATAAAACTCAAAGTTTTCGTTTTTAAAAAGGTGCTCAATATTCTTTAATCTTCCGGTAATTAGATTATCCATTGCAACAACCCGGTGCCCGTCAGCAATAAATCGATCACATAGATGCGAACCGAGAAATCCAGCCGCTCCAGTTATTAACACCCTTTTTTTCGGACTATTTTCCATTATCAACAGTATTTCTTCCGATTGAGCTGTAGAAAAAACCTTTTTCCTTCATTTCTTGCGGTTCAAATAAATTTCTTCCGTCAAAGATAACAGATTGATTTAAAGCACCTTTAATTCTATTAAAATCTGGATTTCTAAAAATCCCCCATTCTGTGCAAATAACAAGTGCATCGGCTTTTTCCAAAGCCTCGTATTCGTTGGATGCAAAAGAAATCGTATTACCTAAAAGATTTTTAACATTTTCCATTGCTTCTGGATCGTAGGCAGTGATTCGCGCGCCTTCAGCAAGCAATGCGTTGATAATATAAAGAGCTGGAGCTTCACGGATATCATCCGTATCTGGCTTGAAAGACAAGCCCCAAATTGCAATTTGTTTTCCTTTCAAATCACCATTAAAGAACCCTTTAATTTTGGGAACAATAATGGTCTTTTGTTTTTCATTTATTGACATTACTGCGTCTAGAATATGAAAAGAATAATGATTATCCAATCCAGATTTCACTAAAGCTTGGACATCTTTTGGAAAACAAGATCCTCCGTAACCAATTCCTGGAAACAAGAAACGCTTACCTATTCTATCGTCAGAACCAATTCCAGCTCGAACCTTGTCTACGTCTGCACCCACCAACTCACAAAAGTTGGCAATTTCATTCATAAAAGTAATTTTGGTTGCAAGAAATGAATTCGCTGCATATTTTGTAAGTTCGGCAGATTTCTCATCCATAAAAATAATTGGATTACCTTGTCGAACAAAAGGCTTATATAATTGCTCCATTATCTTTTGTGCCTTTTCTGAACTTGTTCCAATGACTACGCGATCAGGCTTTAAAAAGTCGTCTACTGCAAAACCCTCTCTTAAAAATTCAGGATTGGAAACTACATCGAAAGGAACATTAGTTTCTGAGGCTATTGCGAAGTGTACTTTTTCCGCTGTACCAACCGGCACCGTACTTTTATCTACTATAACTTTATAATCTTGAATAAGTTTACCCAATTGCTTTGCAACCCCCAAAATGTATGATAAATCCGCAGACCCATCTTCACCTGGAGGGGTGGGTAAAGCCAAAAATATGATTTCTCCATGATTCACACCCTCTTCTAAACTGGTGGTAAACTTGAGCCTTTCAGCCTTTATATTTCTTTCAAAAATAACATCCAAATGTGGCTCATAAATAGGCACTTCCCCATTTTGCATACGTTCCACCTTTTTCTGATCGATATCTACACACAGTACTTGATTACCAGTCTCTGCAAAACAAGTACCTGTAACCAATCCAACATATCCAGTACCAACAACAGTAATTTTCTTCATTTCAATGTTTATTTAATAGTTTGTTGGACAAAGTTCTTAACTGCCTCTGTGATGTATCTTATCTGATCTTCAGTCATTTCAGTATGAATAGGCAAGGAAATAACCCTTTCGGTTAACCAATCTGTAACAGGCAGATTGAGCGAATTGCTTCCGAAAGCAGAAAACATTTTTTGACGGTGCGCAGGAACTGGGTAATAAATCATAGAGGGTATTTCTTTTTCAGCCAAAAACGTTTGTAATGCATCTCTATCGACACCATTTAATTGGAGTGTATATTGATGAAAAACATGATTTGAATTTGATGCAATGTAAGGCGTTCTAATTTGTTCTACACTCTTGAATTCAGCATTGTAAGCTGCTGCAACTTTTTGTCTTGCAGCATTGTATTCATCTAGTTTTCTCAGCTTAATTCTCAAAATTGCAGCCTGAATGCTATCTAGGCGTGAATTACAACCAACAACGTCATGGTAATAACGCCTACTTTGGCCATGATTTGCAATCATTCGCATTTTTTCTGCAAGCTCATCGTCATCAGTACACATTGCTCCTCCGTCGCCGTAACATCCTAAATTTTTAGATGGGAAAAATGATGTGCAGCCAATATGTCCAATAGTTCCTGTTTTCTTTTTTGATCCGTCGATGAACGTATAATCCGAACCAATAGCTTGCGCATTATCCTCTACAACAAATAATGAGAACGTTTTTGCAATATTCATTATCGCTTCCATATTTGCAGCTTGACCATACAAATGAACGGGAACAATGGCTTTTGTTTTTGGGGTTATTGCTGCTTTTATGGCGTCCACATCAATGCAAAAAGTATCTTTATCTACTTCCACGAATACCGGTTTCAAACCTAGAAGTGCCATTACTTCAGTTGTAGCAATATAGGTAAACGAAGGTGTAATTACTTCATCTCCTGGTTTCAACCCCAATGCCATCAATGCAATTTGAAGTGCATCAGTACCATTAGCGCAGGGAATTACATGTTTAACCTGTAAATAATGTTCGAGTTCAGTTTGAAATAAATTTACCTCGGGTCCATTAATGAATTGTGCTTTTTCGACAACTGACAAAATGGCTTTATCTACTTCCGGTTTGATTTGTTCGTATTGTGCAATCAAATCAACCATTTGAATTTTCCTCATCCAAAATATTTTACCTGACAATAAGAAACAAAGATAATTAAAAAGTGCCAATTGCTTTTTAGAATTGATGCGGGGTTTTATCCGGAAATAAAAAATAGCATCATAATTTGGAGTGTAATTAATCGTTTTTAATAGCGATATTATGGAAAAGACCTTATTTTTGAATTGTGAAAAAATTTATAACCTTAATTTTTCTTTTTGTTGCTATTGGATACAGCAGTGCACAGAGGAATGTTAAAGATTCATCTATAAGCACACCTTTGATTGGGGTTCATTATGGCGGAATGTGGACGGAGGGTGACTTG
>JBILIM010000141.1:0-5202 GCA_044349985.1 Crocinitomicaceae bacterium | reverse complement strand
ACTGAAGTACTTAAACTTACAATTGGATTGGCAACAACAGTAACCGCATTCGTCATTGTATAAGTATCATTACCTGCAGCATTAGAAACCACAAGACTTACCGAATAAACACCTGGCGTATTGAATACATGGGTTGGATTCTGAGCTGAAGAGGTGGTATTATCACCAAAATTCCAGGACCAAGTGGTTGGAACATCAGTAGAAAAATCAGTAAAACCAACACTTTCACCCTCACATATTGTTGCACTACTTACTGTGAAATTTGCAGTTGGAGCAACAGCAGGACCTTGTTCATTGAAGAAAATTTTAAAATCGTCAAAATAGAAGCCATCCGCTGCCTGTCCACCATCCGTCCGCAATTGAAAACGAACTTTAATGACTTGCCCTAAATAATCACTTAGGTTCACCTCATCAAGAACCCACGCCGATTGAACACCTTCATAAACAGGTTGATTATTTGGCTGTGCACTTCCATTGGCACTGGTTCCAGGAACCGTATAATTGGTGCACTGAGCCGTCCAAGTCGTTCCTCCATTTGTCGACACTTGAAATTGAACACAATCGTAATCCGTTTCTATATTCCATTTAGCATAGTAAGAAATAGCTGCTGAAGTAGCATTAGTCAAATCAATTGTTGGAACATACGTGTAGGTTTTGTTCGCATTATTGGTATAGTTTCCTGTTGGTGAATCTGTGAAGGATTTACTCGGAGAAACAAAAGTTGAAGTTGTTGTATTCCACGTTTGGCTTGCCACCCAATTTCCATTGGTGGTCGCATCCTCCAATACTTGAAGCGTTAAGGCACCATAAGTCTTAATTATGGTATCACGCTTAATCCACAAACCATTATCTGTCAATAATACATAACGGATTTCATCACCAAATTGTATAGCTGGATTCAAGGAATATGAAATTGCTCCAGGAGCAGTTTGCATTACAGCCAAATTGTGAATAACCGGACTTCCCACAGACACGATGTTGAGCAATGGTTGGATAGAAACCGTAACCGGACCATCCTCTCTGCCCAATCGGTATGCAGAATGATTAAAATTACCTGTTAATGTGGCAATAGAACTTGGATCTTCATCACTGGCTAAAACATATTTTCTTGCGATATGCGCCAAGACCAGGTTAGGAAAAACCATCTCTTTACATGTTGCATCAATTTGACTTGAGGGCTGCCAGAAAGCAGTTCCTACTTCAGGAGTATGAGCAAAAATGGTATCTTTTTGATTAACACCAATATCTACTTTATACATGTAATCGTCAGAGTCTCCTGATGCAGGGTAAAGTGCCGAACTTTTCCGAGCTAAGTAACCATTGTATTGCACCATGTGATTGGTTTCAGCCTGAAAGTAATTGTGGTGCATGGCAAATTCAGCAGTTGTAGTGCCAATTGGAAATAAAATCTCCTCTGCATAGGTATGTGCATTAAAAGCCGTCACGAAATTGTTATTTTGGACCAACCATCTCATCGCTTGGGTTTCAGGCTCTGAAAATGCTGAAGGTCCACAATAGGTGTCGTTAGAAGTGTTTGTACTTGTTCCAGTGGTACCCCAACCGTAAGAATAATTTCGATTCAAATCAACACCATAAACGCCTCCTCCATTATTCCTTCTGTTTTTTCGCCACATTCCTCCTCCATTAGGATTGGTAGTTTGATTGTATACATAACCATCGGGATTAATACAAGGCACAAAATACAGCTGCAAATTGTTTACAAGGTAAGTTACCTCATCATTCGTTCCATAATTCTCTAAAAGATACCACATGTAAAAAATGGTCTCCATCAAGCTCATCGGTTCGCGAGCATGATGAATTGCAGTATATAAAACCTTTGGCTCAGGAGCTTCATCGGTGTTTGGATTATCAGATAATCGAACGTAATAGATGGGTCTATTCTCATGCGTTAAATAGGTCGATATTGGAGCCTTTGCTGTAATTAAATTGGGATATTGCGCAACCATAGCATCCAACTCCGCCAACATTTCGTTATACTTCAAATAACCACCCATAGTGCCTAAATTAAAATTGGTAGGCGTTTCCGGAGAAAATTCGGATGTTCCCCCTGTTCCAGTACAAGTGGCGTTTTTCAAAGGTACTTCATCTGAAGTTTGATCTATATAGTATTGCTGAACATCTGGGATCAGAATTTCATATTCGAATCCATTTGATGCCATTACTGCGATTTCATCAGTAGAAAAATCGGATATAAAAAAAGTATTTTGCTTGTATGTTCCATGATCAACAGTAACACCTAAACTCGATAAATAGGCCAAACCATGCGCATCAGCATAGACTTTTACTCTCGAGTAATTTTGGGAATATCCTGTGAGTGCAAGACAGGACAACATCAAGGTTAAAAAAAATTTCATTTTAGCTAGTTTTAAGAGTTGAAAATTACAAAGATTTCATCTAAAATGAAGAAAATTGAACTATATTTCTTTGATATTCATTAATACAATCTGTTCTAAAAGATGTGGGTTCATACTCCATTAATCCTTAACTTTATAACAATAAAGAAATCGAACATGGAAAAATCAAAAATAACATTCGGGAAAATATTTTGGCCAACATTAGTCGCAACAGCCATCATGACTATTATTGGAATAATCTTTTTCTTTCTCATCTTATTCGGTGTCATCGGAAGCATTGCAGGTTCAGGTACCTCGATGTTAGAAATTAAAGAAAACACAATACTTCACATGAAGTTGAACGGTCCGATTATCGAAAGATCTAACAACGAAGTTGATCCTATGGCATTAAGTCTCAATTCAAATATTGGGTTGAGTGATATCCTTAATGGGTTTGATGAAGCTCAAAAAGATGAGCGTATTAAAGGAATATTTATTGAAGTAGATAACTTGCAATGTGGATATGCCACAGCTAAAGCGATTCGAAATGCCATTAATAAATTTGAGTCGTCAGGAAAATTCGTTGTTGCATACAATTCGGGTGAATTGATTACCCAAAAAGAATATTATTTGACATCAGCTGCAAACGAAATATACGGTTTCCCAACATCTGTAATGGAATTTTTAGGTTTAGGTACTGAGATTTCATTTTTTAAAGAGGGGCTAAATATGCTAGATCTTGAATTCCAAGTGATTAGAGGTTCGAATAATGATTTCAAAAGTGCAGTTGAGCCTTTTTATCTTAATTCCATGAGCGATTCAAGTAAACTTCAAATCAACACCTATCTTTCATCCATGTGGAAAGATATTAAAGATGAAATAGCTGTAGATAGAAAAGTTGATGTCAATGTGCTGAACCGAATAGCAGATAGCGCATTAATTCAAAGAAGTGAAGACGCGGTAAAATTCAAACTAATGGATGCACTTATGTACAAAGATCAACTATTGGAGTACCTCAAGAAAAAAGTTAACATTTCGGCGGACGAAAAACTTGAATTTGTTGCAATGGAAAAATATTGCAGGAATACCTTTTTAGACAATCAATTACTCGTTAGAACTGACAACCCTAACATTGCTGTCATTACGGCCGAGGGAGAAATTTCGAAGGGCGGAGATGGGCTAAACTCCAATAAAATTTGCAAATATTTTAGAGAAGTACGCGAAAACGATAGCATCAAAGCGGTAGTCTTTCGAATCAACAGCCCTGGTGGAAGTGCACTGGCGAGTGAAGAAATTTGGAGAGAAGTCTACCTAACGAATCTGAAGAAGAAAGTTATCGTATCAATGGGAGATGTAGCAGCTTCTGGCGGGTATTATATTGCAGCACCGGCCTATCGAATCTTTGCTGAAACAAATACCATAACCGGTTCCATAGGTGTTTTCGGTTTGATACCTTACACCGGAAAGATGTTTGAAAATAAACTGGGTGTAACCTTCGACCGAGCCTCAACAAACAAATTTGCATTGATGTCGTTAAATAAAAAATTAACAGAAGAGGAATTTGAAATGATTCAAAATCAAATTGATGAGACCTATCAGTTATTTTTAGAAAGAGTCGCCAGTGGAAGAAAGAAAACCAAAGAGGTGGTAAATACTTTCGCAAGAGGACGTGTTTGGACGGGCTCGGATGCGCTTAAAAAAGGTCTTGTTGATGAATTAGGAGGCATGGATGACGCGCTCGCTTATGCTGTCAAAACAGCAGGTGTTGCATCGCCTAAAATTGTTCATTATCCTTTGGCATCCGAAAATCAACTGGCCAATATTCTTGAATTGTTTGAGGAACCTGAAGATGAAGTTGATGGATCAAGCACAAGTGCATTATCAATGAACTTGATGAACTTCATTAAAAACCTTAATTCTATTGAAAACGAGGGGAAAATTCAAATGAGGTTACCTTACCTAATAGACATCAACTAAAATCAAGTAGTTTTGGTCTTAGGCTTTTTGTATCTCACTTTTGTTCGTACTAACTTCTTTTTCTTGAAGGTATTTTTGACCTTTATTTCATCCATTCGGTATACCACACCGGCAGAATACTGAAAATAGTTGTAAGGTGTTTTAAATAAATCGGCAGCAATTGCTTTTTTACCCATTATTTGAAGTTGAATACCTAACTGATTTGTAACCCAAATATTGGTACCGAGAGCTAAATTGATCGTGGGTGTGACTTTCTTAGGAAGTGGTTTTCGATACGTTAAACCCAATCCGAATGAAAGATAAGGTTGAACGATATCCAACCCCAATCGTCTTGCAGGTGAAAATTTAGCATGAAAATCAGCAGACCAAAATAGGCCTTTATAACCTGTTACCCCATCAACGTATTTGTTCTCACGGTATTTATTGAACGCAAGCATACCTTCAACGCTCCAATCTCTATAGATGTATTTATCAACAGTAAATCTTAAGGGTAAATATGAGCTGTGCCATGAACCTGAAACATCGACAAGATTACCTAAAGGTTTTTCATTATCATTAACCGTATTCCAACTAACGCCAAACATTAAATCATAAGGATCCTTATTCGCTAACATTTTCCATGGCTGCGACCAAGCAGTACAAACAAAAAACATTGCAAAAAAGAAACTGAATAATTTTTGGGCTAGTAGTGATTTTTTATTCATGCCGACGCAGTATGTTTAAAAAGTTGGTCTAAATTAACTAATTCTATAAACTTCCCAAGGTAAAAAAAAATTATTTCGATGCTAATGCAACAAAATCATCGTAAGTTACTTTGTTCTCATTCATTTTAACGGTTTCCTTGAAATAACTTGTCAATTTTTTCTCGGCA
>JBILIM010000337.1:0-2852 GCA_044349985.1 Crocinitomicaceae bacterium | reverse complement strand
GGAGCAGGAATTCCGTACTGGGCATAATTACTAACAAGTAAACCTTTAGTATAATCAATAACCTCATCGTTATTCAATTGTATGTCGTTGGATTTAAAAATAAATCCTTGAATGAGCTGCCATTTCAAACTTTTGGAATAGGCATCATACTCTGCTTCAATTTGCTCGGTTGTTATTTTCTTCTCATTGGAAAGGGCAATCCAACGCTTTAAAAATGCATCTGGCAATGATAAAACGGTGGTATCCATTATGTGATTATATACAGTCTGTGTGAACAAACGCTCCGAGTCGTTCGAAAACATGTTTTCTAAATCCGACTTGATGCGGTCGCGCAAATCTTTTTCACTGTTCACGGTTTCTGGTCCAAATAATTTATCAAACAGTTCCTGATCCAATTCAGCCATCTCCATGCGCTTGATTTCATTGATTGTTACTCGAAACATATCCGAAACACCATCAAGATTATCTTCTTTCACTCCTAACATCGCTGCCAAATCTGAAGATCCCTTGGAAATATCAACAGGATTAACCGTAACCGTGTCTCCTATTTTCTTCCCAGAAAACAAAGCCTTTGTTTTTTCATCTTGCAAAAATTCCAAAGATATAGTTGATCCATTCGAAATACCTCCTTCCTTTATCTCGTTATCCGCATTCAACTCATCTAACTGAACCATTAACATTTCGTTACCTGCAATTTCATCGGCATTCGATAACTTACCGTAACGTCTGCGTAAATCTTCAATTTGTTTGTCAATTAATTTATCGTCAACGTCGATCAGATTATAGTCAAAAGTATTTTTGGCCGATAAATTTAGATTGATAACTGGAGAAAGACCAATTTCATATTCGAATTCAAAGGTGTCTGGCTGATCAAAATTCCCTATAACATCTGTACCTTCCTTTGGAATCGGATTACCTAGAACTTCAATGTTATTTTCTTTGATATAATTGTATAAGGAGTCGTTCACGAGCTTATTCAACTCCTCTGCCAAAGCAGCCTTTCCATATTGCTTTTTAATTAAACCAACTGGAACATGCCCAGGTCTGAAACCTGGAATTTTAGCCGTTTTACGATACTTTTCAATCGTAGCATTCCATTTATTCATGTAATCTGCAGCAACTACCTCAACTTTCAACACTGCATTTAAATCATCGATATTTATCCGACTAACGTTCATTGTATAACTTGTTTTCAATTATGTCTAAACAAAAATGGTCTCGCAAAACGAGACCATTAGTGCGGATGGAGGGACTCGAACCCGCACACCTCTCGGCACTAGATCCTAAGTCTAGCGTGTCTACCAATTTCACCACATCCGCAAATAAAATATTTCAATAAAATTGGTGTCGATTCACCTATTTTCACCTAAAAAGGGAGTGCAAAGATAAAGGATAATTCCAAACTTAAAAACAGATTACAAATATTTTTATTCAATTTCATTTTTTGTGAATAAGTATTTGTTTTTGATTTCGGTTACACGATTATTTCAATTTAACTTTGTCGCATCATAATTTCGCATGATAAGCTTCGATCCAAAAGACCTTGCAATTCCAAAATTGCATCAATATTTACTAGGTGCCGTAGGTCCTAGACCGATTGCATTTGCATCTACGATAAATGAGGAAGGAATTCCGAATTTGGCACCTTTTAGCTTTTTTAATGTATTTAGTGCTAACCCTCCAATACTAATTTTTTCTCCAGCGCGTTCAGGAAGACTTAATACCACTAAAGACACCTATGAAAACGTTAAAAAAATACCTGAGGTCGTAATAAATGTTGTTAACTATGAATTGGTGCATCAAATGAGTTTGGCGAGTTCTCCATACGCTCCCGGTACTAACGAATTTATAAAAAGTGGACTTAATCCAATACCTTCACTAAAAGTTCAGCCACCAAGAGTAGCAGAATCACCAGTGCAATTCGAATGTAAGGTAAACCAAGTTATAGAACTTGGCCATGAGGGAGGTGCTGGCAACCTTATCATTTGTGAAGTTGTGCAATTTCATATCGATGAAAACATTCTGGACAGCAATCTCATGATTGATCAGAGAAAAATTGATCTTGTCGCAAGAATGGGTGGAAACTGGTATTGCCGGGCGGATGAAAAATCTATGTTCGAAATCGAAAAACCAATTACAACCTGTGGAATAGGTTTCGATCAAATACCTCAAGAAATATTAAATTCAGAAATCTTGAGTGGGAATGATCTTGGACAATTGGGAGGAATTGAAGCGTTGCCCGATGAAACAGAAGTTAATGAATTTAAACTTCTCGAATTGAGCGATTTATTTGTATCTTTAGAAGATGATGCCGTAGCTCTGGAAATAGCACTTCATCAAAAAGCCAAAGACTTTCTCAAGGAAAATAAATTAAAAGAGGCATGGATGACATTGCTTTCTTTCAACAATAATTAACATCTATAAATTTTAAATGTCATGTACAAACTAACAGGAAATATTAAAATGATCAGCCCAACCGTTCAAGTTTCTGACAGATTTTCTAAAAGAGAATTTGTAGTTTCTGACACAAATGGAATGTATCCGCAAGATATTTTGTTTCAAGCTACTCAAGATAAATGTGCTATTCTTGACACTTTTCAAAATGGTGAAAACGTTGAGGTTTCTTTTAATTTGAGGGGGAGAGAATGGACAAGCCCTCAAGGTGAAGTGAAATACTTTAATAGTTTGGAGGCATGGAGAATAGAGAAAGTTGGTAATGCCATGGCTCAGGGTATTCCTGCCGATGGCCCATCAGCAATGAATATCACTCCAATGGAATCCAATACCTCGTTTGCCAGTTCAGCTGACGACGACGATTTGCCGTTCTAGCACTATGCCCAGTCTAATTTGGA
>JBILIM010000052.1:0-8092 GCA_044349985.1 Crocinitomicaceae bacterium | reverse complement strand
ACCACCATTTTCATCTCTCCCAACGCCGTATCTTCCGATATTTTCTTCAGAACTTTTATTCGACATATCTAAATTGATATTGCGTCTTACAAACGCCGGCTCATTTTCGAATTCTGTTATTCCTTCGGCTTTTTTCAATTTAGAAGTATAATCTTGAATTTTTGATAGTCTTTCTTGCGTTCTTCTTTGCTGTTCTTCAGGCGATAAAACGGGGCGTGCGTTAACGCTTTCCAGATTCAATTTTTCCTCAGAATCGTCTTGTAAAACGAAACGCACAACCTCTTTCTCTTCTAAATTATCTTTTACTTCTTTGGTTGTATTTGGATTTGGATTTGATGGTAGTACCCAATCGAATTCCATTTCAGGCTGTTCTTGTGGAACTGCTTCTTGAATACTGTTAATGGAAAATGATCCCGCATTCAAATCGTTTTTTGGCGCTTCAACCTGTGGCTTTAAAAATGGTTGTTCTTCGTTTTTAACCTCAGCTACATTATTTTGAAAAACGGCTTGAGTTGGCGATGACAAAGGAGAGACAATTTCTTTCTTTTGATCCTCTTCCAATTTCACAATCTTCTTCTCGGGAGCCTTTTCAAATCCAGTAATGGGATGTGCTTGAAAACCCGTAGCGATAATGGTAACTGATAATTTATCACCAAGGGAAGCATCATGTCCATGACCCCAAATTACGTCTGCAGTAGAACCAGCTTCATTTTGAATGTAATCTGTAATTTCAGTGATTTCATCCATCAATACTTCCTTGTCACCGTATGTAATGTTCAACAATACGTATTGTGCACCACTGATATCATTATCATTGAGCAATGGAGAAGAAAGTGCTTGTTGCACGGCCAACGTCGCTCGGTGCTCACCTTCAACTGCGGCGCTACCCATAATAGCAACACCACTATCTTTCATAACGGTTTTAACGTCGTTAAAATCCACATTGATTGATCCCGTTACAGCAATAACTTCTGCAATACCTTTTGCTGCCGTTGTCAATACATCGTCAGCTTGAGCAAAAGCACTGCTTATGTTTAGGTTTCCGGTTATTTCTCGCAACCTTTCATTGTTGATTACCAATAAGGTATCCACATTTTGACGCATTTTTTCTAAACCTTCTTCTGCTTGTTGTCTTCGTTTTCTTCCTTCAAAATTGAACGGAACTGTAACAATACCAACGGTGAGAATCCCCATTTCTTTTGCTGTTTGTGCAATAACGGGAGCTGCACCAGTTCCAGTACCTCCACCTAAACCAGCGGTAACAAAAACCATTTTGGTATTTTTCCCAAGAACATCACGAATTTCATCGATATTTTCGATGGCAGCATTCATTCCAATTTCAGGAATTGCTCCTGCTCCTCTACCCTCAGTCAACGATGGACCCAATTGAATTTTATAAGGCACTGGAGAAATATCGAGTGCTTGTCTGTCTGTATTACAAACAACAAAATCTACCCCAAAAATTCCCTGGCCATACATGTGATTAACGGCATTGCTGCCTCCACCACCTACTCCAATAACTTTTATTATTGAGCTTGTATCTTTCGGTATATCAAATTCCATCATAATGCTTTTTCTGTATTACAAAATTAAATAATTTATTCGTCATCTGTCTTAAACCAGGCCGCACCTTTTTTCAACAATGTTTCAAAAATTTGCCCACGATTTTTTTCTCCATGCGTTCGAATTTTACCTGAACTTGCCGGCTCCATTACTTTGCCGCCTTTTTCCATTGATTCGAAACCTTTAAGCACAAGACCTATTCCTGTTGAATACATTGGACTTGTTAAGTTTTCTATGCTATTTGTACTTGCCAAATGCTCTGTTGGATATCCAATTCTAGTATCCATCGCAGTGATGTATTCAAACAGCTGTTTTACGTGTTTCAATTGTGCTCCACCACCAGTGACAACAATACCAGCAATTAGTTTTTTACTGTAACCGGAATTTAGAATTTCGTAGTGCACCAACTCTACAATCTCCTCCATTCTTGCTTGAATAATTCTGGCTAAGTTTCTTACTGTTATTTCTTTAGGATCTCTGCCCTTTAAACCGGGAATGCAAACCACCTCATTATTATGACATTCTGAAGCCAATGCAGATCCAAATTGCACTTTCAAGCTCTCTGCATGTTTTTTCATGATGGTACACCCTTCTTTGATATCTTCCGTAATCACATCACCTCCAAAAGGAATTACAGCAGTATGTCGAATAATCCCTTCATGAAAAATGGCTACATCTGTCGTTCCGCCACCTATGTCAACAAGCACGACACCTGCTTCTTTTTCTTCATCACTCAAAACCGCATCAGAAGATGCAATTGGTTCCAATATGATTTCTTTCACCTCTAAATCGGCTTTCTCAACACATCTTTTGATGTTCATCAAAGCGCTAACTTGTCCCGTTATGATATGAAAGTTGGCTTCGAAACGACACCCCAACATTCCAATTGGATCTTTAATACCCTGTTCGTTGTCCACAATATATTCTTGTGGCAAAACGGTAATAATTTCTTCACCTGGTGTCATAACCAACTTGTACATATCCTCAATTAAAGCATCAACATCAAACTGAGAAATTTCCTCATCTACCTGTTTGCGTGTGTGTATACCTCTTAATTGAAGACTCTTGATATGTTGACCTGCAACACCAACGTTAACCACTCTGATTTTTAGCTCTCCATCCACCCTTTGTTGTGCTTCTTCTACTGCAAGTTTGATGGAGTGAATTGTTCTTTCGATATTGGACACTACACCTCTTTTTACCCCAAGAGATTCACTCTTTCCCATGGAAAGAATTTCAATTTTTCCGTGGTCATTTTTTTTACCCACGAAACAGGCTATTTTGGTTGTACCAATATCTAATCCAACAACAATTTTTGACATATTGAATTTATTTTTCTTTAGTTTCTAATTCATCTCGTTTGGCGCAAACAATTTGATTGTCGTACTTCAAACTAATGGATTTGTATTTCTCCCATCCCTCATAAGGAATCGCTTCCTTGTAAAACACCTTAAGTTTGGAAAACTTATCCTCTACCATTTGCTCTGTATCGGCTTTTCCAAATTCAATAACCTGCTCACCTACAAGCGGAATAAGCAGGATTTGTCCATCTTTTTGCACATATACTTGGCCGATTAAAGCTTGCAAGAAGGGATCCTTGCAAACATAATTGGAAATTCTGTACACATCGTCTAACGATAGAATACTTTTCAAAGAATCGTTGTTAATAATCTGGTCAACCGAAGCAGTGGCTAGATCGTCATTGATTTCGCCTGAAAACACGAGTAGTCGCGCTGTATGCGTAGGTGATACCGGTAGCGATTTACCTTCTTCGTCTACATAAAAAGATTCGCCCTTATTGTTGAAAATTCGGGCAATCGGTTTTCGCAAGGTTAATTCAATACTCCAATTGTTGCCTATATTGGTGAAAACATCAACGGTTTTAACTTCTGGCATATTGGCTATATATTGTTCCACCTTATTGACATCTAAATGCTGCATTACTTGATTGTCATAGATTAATCCGTCGCGTTGCAACCTCAAAAGCAAGTCGTCTTCCGTAAGAAAAGTATATTCTCCATCCACATGAATCAAAATCTGTGGCGCATTAGCAATGGTGTTTGCTTGTGTACTTTTTGTTACACCAAGCGTAATGGAAACTGAGGCCAGTATCAAAATCCAAAATGCTATTTTCAACCATTTTTTCATTGCCATTGTTGTTTTAAGGGCTCAATTAACAAATCAATATTACCTGCTCCAATGGTTAAGAGCAGTTCAGGTTTGTGTTTGGAAAAATAGTCAAGAACCTGGTCATGATTGAATAAAAACTTCTTTGAATTGTTAATCTGCTTTAGGAGCACATCACTTGTAATCCCCGGTATAGGCAATTCACGCGCTGGATAAATTGGCATTAAGATCAACTCATCCAAACGACTCAACTCACTAACAAATCCTTCAAAAAAATCTCTTGTTCTCGAAAAGAGGTGCGGTTGAAAAACACCTGTTATTTTTGTGTTGGGGTAAAGTAATTTCACTGAATCAATGAGTGCCTTAAGTTCTGTTGGGTGATGCGCATAATCATCGATGTAAACAAAATCATTTTTACGAATGATGTATTCAAATCTTCTTTTAACTCCCAAAAAAGATTTCAGTGAACCCCTAATAATTTCCTCCTCAACTCCAAGTGTTTGTGCCATTGCAATACAAGCCAAGGCATTTTCAGCATTATGAATTCCAGGGATACCCATTATGACATCCGTGAGCATACCGAAAGGCGTTCTAACATCCATACGAAAGAAGCCTTCAGCGAACCTTAAATGAAAACCTGAATAATCTGCGGTGGCTGAGTCAATAGCGTAGGTGAAATGCTGTTGATTGGTTTGAATAGGCAATCCTTCTCTTAAAATCAACCATCCATTGGGATTCACAAGCCTTGAAAAAGCACGAAAACCTTCAACAAATTCCTCTGGATTATCATATATATCGAGATGATCCGGATCTGCAGAAGTGATAATCGCTGAGAAAGGGTTCAGATTTAAAAAGGAACGATCAAACTCATCGGCTTCCACAACGGAATACGCTGCTTTTTCTCCTTTTAGAACCAAGTTTGAATTGAAGTTAACAGCAATACCCCCAAGAAAAGCATCGCAACCCAATGGGGACTGTGTAAGCATCCATGACATCATGGAGCTGGTAGTTGTTTTGCCATGTGTACCGGCAATTGCAATCGTTTTTGATGTATTGCTAATAAGCCCAAGTACTTCACTCCGTTTGTAAAGTTGAAACCTATTATTTTTGAAATAATTTAATTCTGAATGGTCAACTGGAATTGCGGGTGTATATACAATTAAGGTATTTTCTTTTTTATGAAATAAACTTGGTAATAGCGATACACTGTCTTCATAATGAATCTGAATCCCGATAGCTTCTAAATCCTTGGTAAGATTTGTAGCCGTTTTATCGTACCCGGCAACATCCCAATTCAATTGTTTGAAATATCTCGCCAAGGCAGACATACCGATACCCCCAATACCAATAAAATACGCACGGTTAAAATCGGATAATATAGGTTTTGAAGCAGTCACTTTTTTAAATAATATTTTCGATGATATCCACTATATGTTTTGTCGCCTCTGGTTTGGCAAATTTTGCCAATTCAACTGCCATTTCTTTTTGCTTGCTTAAATCAGCCAATAAGTCCTTCACCTCATTTATCAAAGTGTTTTTTGCCTCACTATCTTTAGTTAAAAGTGCAGCATTTTTACTTACCAACGCCATGGCATTTTTGGTTTGATGATCCTCCGCAACATTTGGTGAAGGAACCAAAATTGTCGGTTTTGCAACCAAACTTAATTCAGAAACAGAAATTGCCCCTGAACGCGAAACGATTACATCAGCAAGGGCATATGCAAAATCCATTCTGTCAATAAACTTGAGTAATTTAATCGAATCGCATTTTTTCGAACTTACATCATGCTGAATCGCATCATAATTGGTTTTACCACATTGCCAAATCAGTTGAAAATCAGACGCTGCAATTTCTTCGTAATGCTGTTGAACCGTTTCATTTAACGTTCGCGCACCGAGACTGCCGCCAATTATAAGAACTGTTGGTTTATCCGACGACAATTTAAAATGTGCGGCAGCTTGTTCACGTTTACCGGTAATAGCTACCATATCATAGCGGACAGGGTTACCCGTAATTGTAATTTTATCTTTAGGGAAAAACTTTTCCAATCCTTCATATGCCGTGCAGATCGCGGCCACTTTCGCTGCTAAAATTTTATTCGTTTTTCCAGGGAAAGAATTTTGTTCTTGAATAACTGTAGGAACCTTCAACCAGGTAGCCATTTTCAGTGTTGGACCACTTGCATAGCCTCCAACACCAATAACAACTTGAGGTTTAAAATCTTTTATTATTCGTCTAGCTTTTAAGAGACTGCCTACAATTTTAAACGGTAACAAAAAATTTGAAAACGTAAATTTCCTTTGAAATCCAGCAATTTTGAGGCCTTCAATTCGATATCCTGCCGCTGGTACCTTTTCCATTTCCATTTTACCAATTGCACCAACGAAAAGAATTTCAGCAGCTGGATTCCTTTTTTTAATTTCATCGGCAATGGCGATAGCAGGAAAAATATGCCCCCCTGTTCCCCCACCAGAAATGATTGCACGATTTATTTTCATACTTGAGCAAGTGTATTAACAGATTCTTCTTTAAGTTCCACAGTTTGTGTTTTAGCAATGGATTGCACAACCCCAATCGCAACACACGTCATAATTAAAGCAGAGCCACCCATAGCGAGTAGTGGCATATTTTGCCCGGTTACTGGGAAAACACCTGTACAAACAAGCATATTTATTGAAGCTTGTGTAAGAATTAAAATCCCAATACCTAAACAAACGTAGGTTTCAAACAATTTTTCAGACCTCAAGGCAATCCTTATGATTCGATAGAGCAAAATCATGTACAACAAAATGAGGAAAATCGCTGAAACCAATCCAAATTCTTCCACGAAGGATGCGTAGTAAAAATCCGCATAGGCTTCAGGAATATCCTCTTTCAATTTTCCATCACCGACACCCTGACCCAAGAAGGCGCCATTGTGTATTGCAAGTTCCGCGTTCATAGATTGAGAATTTGACATGACGTCGTCTGGATTTTCAATTTTGTTAAAAATCCTATTTTCCCAAGTTTGATAGCGGGGCAATAAATTGAGATCAGGTAAAGCTTTATGCGCCAAAACAGCTAAAAAAGAAAGTGTAATTACACCAACCCCAACAATCATCAATTTGGAAATGGGTACTTTCCCAATAAACATTATGACCAAACAGATAAGCAAAAGCAGCGCTGCTGTTGAAAAATTATCTTTAACAATTAACAAAAAGATGATCAATATGGGGAAAAATACGGGCCAAAAACCTTTAGACCAGCTGTCGAGCACATCTTTTTTAACGCTCAATATTTTTGAAACATAAATAATTAAAGCGAGCTTGGCAAAATCTGAGGATTGAAATGTGAGGCCCACAAAAGGAATACGGATCCATCTGCCTGCATCATTCACTTTTGCTCCAAAGAAAAGTGTAAAAATGAGCAATCCAATAGCAATGGCATAACCAAACTTCGAAAATTGACCTATATATTTTGGATCCCTTTTATGCAGCCAAAACATAACAAGGAAACCTAAAATTACATATACTGCGTGCTTGGACAAATATTTAAAGGGTGTTCCTCCTTCAATTTTAACAAGGATTGGGACAAAACTATACACACTCACCAAAGAAAACATGAGCATGAGTAATGTAATAATCCAAATGACATTATCACCTTTTAGATATGACAAATAATGCCTCATTTTATTTGTACTACTGATAAATAATTTTCAAATTTCAATTTATCTTCCTCCCAATCTTTAGATGATGACGTAAACAGAAATACGCGTTGAACGCCTTTTAACATTTGGATACATTCCAAGGAACTGTTCAAATCATTTGAACCAAAAACATGTTGTACTTCATCAAGGAGATTTTCAGGCAATGAAAAAATGGAATTATCATAACAGATTACGGCATGAAGATTATTGACAACACGCGCATCGTCTTGAATGGTTCTTACGATATCAACTTCATTTGCCAACCAAATCACCTGAAATGGGAAAGCCGTTAAGGTATTCGTAATGAGTTCTGGATCAGGCAAAAACCAGGAAAAAACATCCATTCCCCATAATTTACCATGCGAACGCATTGTAGTTGTATGCAATCGCTTCAGACTTTCTTTTCGAAAATCAATCAAACGATTTTCCAAATTAAGACCTTGTTTTTTCTCCATAGAAAAAAATTATAATGACCGAACTGCTTCTTTAAATTGATTTCCGCGATCTTCGTAATTCTCAAATAGGTCAAATGAGGCACAAGCAGGGGATAACAAAACTGTTTCACCATCCTTGGCTAAACGGTAGCCGTATGCAACTGCTTCTAAGGCAGATTTTGCTTCAACAATTTGATCTACAACTCCAGTAAAGGATTCGATGATTTTTTGGTTATCTACACCAAGGCAAATTATTGCCTTAACTTTTGATTTCACCAATTC
>JBILIM010000051.1:0-8178 GCA_044349985.1 Crocinitomicaceae bacterium | reverse complement strand
CCTGAATCTCATAGCATCTGAACCCGACATTTCACGTGTACCTGTGATGATTGACAGTTCGAAATGGGATATTATTGAAGCAGGTCTAAAATGTTTACAAGGAAAAGGTGTAGTGAATTCCATTTCTTTAAAAGAAGGTGAGAGCACTTTTATCGAACAAGCAAAAAAAATAAAACGTTATGGAGCAGCTGTAATTGTTATGGCCTTTGATGAACATGGTCAAGCAGATAATTACGAACGAAGAATTGAAATTTGTAAAAGGTCGTACGATATTCTTGTTCATCAAGTCAAATTTCCAGCACAAGACATCATTTTCGACCCCAATATCTTTCCTGTTGCAACGGGAATGGAAGAGCATAACAACAACGCATTGGATTTCTTCCGTGCAACAAAATGGATAAGAGAAAATTTACCAGGAGCTCACGTGAGCGGCGGTGTATCTAATGTATCTTTTTCATTTAGAGGAAACGATCGCGTTCGCGAAGCCATGCATGCTGCGTTTCTTTACCACGCCATTCAAAATGGTATGGATATGGGAATTGTTAATCCAACCATGCTTGAAGTCTATACCGACATCGAGTCAACATTATTGGAATATGTGGAAGACGTGCTTTTGAATAGAAGGTCAGATGCAACAGAACGCCTATTGGAATTCGCTGAAACAGTTAAAGGTGATGGGAAGAAAAAGGAAGTGGATCTGGAATGGAGAAACCATAATGTTGAAGCTCGACTTGCACATGCCCTTGTGAAAGGAATCGTAGAATTTATTGATGAAGATGTCGAAGAATGTAGACAGCAATTCGACCGCCCTATTGAAGTAATCGAAGGCCCACTGATGAATGGAATGAACGTTGTCGGTGATCTTTTTGGAAGTGGTAAAATGTTCTTACCGCAAGTGGTAAAATCCGCTCGAGTAATGAAAAAAGCAGTAGCCTATCTCCAGCCCTACATTGAAAACGAAAAAGATGGAAAGAGCTCTTCAGCCGGAAAGGTTTTAATGGCAACGGTAAAAGGCGATGTTCACGATATTGGTAAAAACATTGTTGGTGTAGTTCTCGGATGCAACAATTATGAAGTTATTGACCTTGGTGTCATGGTACCTTATGAGAAAATTATTCAAAAAGCTATTGAAGAAAATGTGGATGCAATAGGCCTCAGTGGCTTAATTACCCCATCTCTCGATGAAATGGTAACTGTTGCCAAAGAGATGCAAAGAGCCGGTCTTGACATTCCTTTATTAATTGGTGGTGCAACAACATCGAAAGTACATACAGCCGTTAAGATTGAAGAGCATTACACCAATGGGCAAACCATACACGTGTTGGATGCTTCCAGAGCTGTAACTGTTGTTGAAGCCATGTTGGGTGGTAAGAAAGAAGATTATGTTAAGGAAATTAGGGCCGATTATGCGAGATTACGCGAGCATCATGAAAAACACCGGGGTAGTAAACGTTTGCTGACTTTAGAAGAAGCCAGAAACAATGCCCTGAAATTAGATTGGGATAATTTTTCTGCTACCATTCCCCAAAAGCCAGGTATCACAACGTTGGAATCGTATCCATTGGAGGAATTGGTACCGTATATAGATTGGACACCTTTCTTTCAAACATGGGAATTGCACGGTAAATTTCCAGCAATACTCAGTGACGAAATTGTTGGGCTAGAAGCGCTTCGCCTATATGAAGACGCGAAAAACATGTTGCAACGTATTGTAGAAGAAAAATGGCTCACAGCCAAAGCTGTTGTGGGCTTGTTTCCCGCGAAAGCATCTGGTGATGACATTCTCGTATACGAATCAGATAGAAAAAAGATAAAACACACTATTCATACGCTGCGACAACAAACACAAAAGACGGCAGGGCAATCCAATATAGCATTATCAGATTTTATTTGCCCTGAGGCAAATGAGAAAGTCGATTACATTGGCGCTTTCGTAGTTACTACAGGTCACGGTATCGAAAAGTACTTGCAACAATTCGAAAACGATCATGACGATTACAGTTCCATCATGCTGAAAGCTTTGGCGGATCGTTTAGCGGAAGCCTTTGCAGAGAAATTGCACGAAATGACGCGCAAGGATTTCTGGGGGTATTCCAAAGATGAAAAGTTAAGCAATGAAGACCTGATTAAAGAGGCCTACAAAGGTATCCGACCTGCACCTGGTTATCCAGCATGCCCAGATCACACCGAAAAAACAGGTTTATTTGAACTCCTTGACGCCACAAAATTAACAGGTGTTGAACTCACCGAAAGTTTAGCAATGCATCCTGCTTCTTCAGTTTCAGGCTGGTATTTTGCACATCCAGATGCCAAGTATTTTGGTCTAGGCAAAATTACAATGGAACAAGTGGAAGCCATTGCAAAACGAAAAAATTACACGTTAGAAGAAATGAAAAGGTGGTTATCACCAGTTATCAATGATTGATGATTCCCTCGAAGTGCAATTTTTAGAATAAAGAACCTTTATTGACGGGTAAAATGTTGGCTTTACTTATAAAGCCAACCCTCACCTTTAAGTTCAATTTCACCCAATAATTTTATCAAAACATTGCCTTCAACACCTATTGGAGATATCCCAAAAACACGATTAAAAACGTTATGGAGTGCTACAATACGCAGCGCTTGCGCATGCACCCCGACAATTCCGATTTGAACCATACGATTGTATTGATCGACAAGTTCAGATTTTGACAATTTTTCAAACTCCTGAATAATTGTTACTACTGTTTCACGATCTCCAGGACGCTGAATGAATACATATTCCATGATTTAAAAATTTAAGTTTAAAAACAAATAATGCTGGTTTCGCTTGGTTTATAAGATTTTTCAAAACCATATTTTAACCGTATTGCGACCCACTTAACTCCTGTTATGAAACAGCAACCGATGAGACCTCATCAGGAGAGAAAGGCAATGGTAAAGGCAAAAATAAAAGACGCTTACTCTGGGTGATAATTCCAAAACTACCGGAAGATTTTGGTAAAACATAGGTTGCACTAAGCATTAATTCTTCATCATTAAAATGGATGACAAGCGAGTCATTTAAATGACTCAAGTCAATTGACGTATTCAATTGTTCGTGATGGATCTTTAAGTAAAAAGGAGCATTGCAATCCTTTGGTAAATTTCCTGACGCAAAAAATGCCGATGACACATTAATCTGTTGAACTTCAAATTGGAATGATTTACCACTGACCAATTTAACTACCGCTTCATTTTTCATACAAATACAAATTAAAAGGTTAAAAACTCATTTGTATTTCGATAGCTTGTGAGGTTATACGTTTATTTTGGCCAAAGCCCGTATTGTTTTACCACCGTGGTGACTTCACTCGGTTGGTACCCTTTAAAGGTTCAAAATACAACATAAAGGTAATGCAACTCTTTGTTAAAGTAACAGGTTTGGGTTCCATTTTAGTTTTTAATAAATACGGACTTAGTAATGAATTAAAACCATTTCTTACTTTTGAAAAGTATTGCATCATAATGACAACTTCACAAGACCGGGAATTACGCATTAGAAATGGTTTTAAACTGTTCAATCTCCCCGTACATGCCACAAAGGGTGCAATCAAAAAACGCTATAAAGAACTGGCTAAAATATGGCATCCGGATAGCGCTAGCGCAACGAATAATGAAGAAAAATTTAAAGCATTAAATGATGCCTATTCTTTATTAATAGCCTATAAAAATCAAAATGCATTTTCCCTTAAACCGGAAGATTATTACCTAAAAAAAAGTGAGAAGGATTTAAATAAAGAGTCGTATCGAAAAACCATAAAGCAACACTTAATTGCATTTTACAAATCAAAACCTTTAGCAGCATCATCTGCTAAGCAATCGCGAAAAGATTTTTGGTTAATCAACATCAACTTTTTGTTTTCATGTACTTTGGTGTTGGTATTTCCACCACTACTCACCATTAGTTTAGGATGGGAAGGCCTGTTGTTATCCCTATTTCTTATTGTATTCCTTTCCTTATTTATTATGAGCGCAATACGTAATCTTCACAGAACACAACTTCTGGTTTCGATTAAGCGCCTGTTGCATCGATAAAGGAATTTACCCTATCCGTTGGTTCTTCTTTAATTCCTTTTTTCTGCTTCAATGCGGTATTGACTAAAATCGAAGAAACTATGCTAAGAATACAATACCCTAGGAAATAATACATTCCTGCGAGCGAGAGCGCCTCTGTTTCAACACCTTCATTCATATTCGAAAAGGAAAGAAATCCCAAAAACAAAGCCGCTACGAATACATCAGCCATGCTCCATTTTCCCAAGGCATATGAGAACTTAAATACACCCAAGGCATTTCCGTTTTTATTTGCAACTCCATAAGCAAGGGTTACCAATAACTTAAAAATTGGAATAATGACACTAAATGCGATTATTGAAATGGCTACGAGCCAATTGCCATCCTTTACCAAAAGAAATATCAAATCAAACACGGATTTACTCTGATAAAAATAATACATACGACCATGAAACACTTGTGTGAGATCGAGCTTCATTAAATCCGCGTAGCTTCCAATAAATGGTATGTCCTTCAAATAACTGGAGGCATCGATTTCTAGAGGAATCGTCAATTCTGTATTGAAGGCACTGATTTCCATCATAGGGATTGAAATACCTGTTAGTAAACAAGGCAATGCAACTATTGCAAATCCAATTCCCAAATACAAATACAATTGTTTTCGTTGAATCGCAATCACCACAACCATTAATAGGTAAACGATGCTCAGGATGATTAGAAAAATAGACATCAATAAGATATTGTCATACGCACTTTCAGCAACCTCTAAATGCCGTTCACTTAAAGCTTTTCGTTTCGCCCATTCAGACTCTGTAAAAATCCATTCCTTAGCTTTAAGCAACCGTTCTTCAAAGTTCAAAACTTTAACGTAAGCTGTTTTTTCTTCCTTATATGTTTTCCCGTAATCATAACTTTTGTAAGTAAACCAACCTCCTACAAGTACGAATAAAATACTGATTATAATAAATGTATTTTTCATTTTTGAAATCGAATTTAATTCAAGCTACTGCAATGATAAAAAATAAAAGGGAATTTTTACTCCACAAAAAAGGAACGCAGTTCTGAAATTTTAAATGTAGTAGATGCTGCATTTACTGCAAAACATTCATCAGGTAATCCATAAATTACCTCAAAAGTGATTTCAGATGCATCACTCATTGAAATTCTCATGTCCTTCAATAGGAAATTGGTGTAATCCTTTTTCTTTTTAAAGCATAAAGCATCCGTCTCTAACAACGCTTTAAAATCCTCGGCCAATCGTTCATTTATTTTAGCCTCCAATTCAGTTATCTTCCCCTCCTGAAATAGGTTTTGGTTCGTAATAATTACTTTTTCACCGGATGACAAATCGGAAATAGAGGTTGACCAAGAGTATCTTCCTTTTGCATCAGGCATTCCGTTCTCTATGATTTCGTACTTCCTCCAAACACATGTATTCATTAATTCCGGATCGCTCAATCCTGGACGAGCAATTACTTCCTCCTTGCAGGTTACAATTGGAAAAGACAGATATGCAATAGAATCCCTAAGCCCATCAATTTGACTTTCCAATATAACAATTGAATCTCTTTGTCGCTGTTTTTCTTGAAACAACTCCGCTTTAACATTTGTAATCTCTTTTTTTAAATAATTGATCTTATCAATTGCAAACAATTGTGCATCATCCAGGCTGTCGTTTAAATGCTGAAGGCTATCATTCTGCGTCTGTAATTTTTCGAGTTGAATGTTCTTATTATTTGGAAACAACTTGTTATAATTGGTTGTCCAGAATTCTTTAAACTTTTGGCCGTTCGCCTGAAAACCAATAGCTATTAACAGCAGTAATAATAAAGATTTGAAATTGGGCCATTTCATAGTGCAAAATTAGCCCATTAATTAGGTTTTAAGGCAATAAATTTGGGATTTTGACAATTTTTAATCAACACCGATTAGTGGAATAGCTTTTCAAGGTGCGGATAAAAAATTATAATTCCGCCGGCAACCGCAATGAATACGGTAATTAAAACTGCACCTGCGGCAATATCTTTAACGTGTTTGATTTGCAAATTGTAATCCTTTGTGATTTCATCTGAAAGTCTTTCAATTGATGAATTTATAGCCTCAGCAACAAGGACAAATCCGGAAAGGAGCAAAAGCGCAACCCAATCCATATGACTTATTTTTAAAAAACTGCCCGTTAAAATTACAAGCATAAAGGCAATCACATGAATTTGAAAATGGCGTTCTGTTCGGATTAATAAAATAAGGCCGGAAAACGCGTAACCTAATCGTTTGATAAATCGAAACATTACTTTTTGGTTAGTTTCCCTTTACCGAAAATTGCACCATCTTTTTTGATAAGATAAATATAATTTCCTGTTGCCAAATCATCGATCATGATAGGCACAGCATGCTCTCCTTTATCAAAACTCCCCAATTCACTTTTAAAAATAGATCGCCCTGCATTATCGTACAATTCAAAGTCCATTTGACCATATTCTGTTAGCGTGAATCCTAAATATCCGGAACCGTCAAATGGGTTTGGCCATATTTTGAAATATTCGGGTTGGAATGGCATTTCTTCTGTTGATAAATCGCAAATACCGGGAAGATTGTTATCGATCCAAGTCGCTCTATCAGCGATATACGATTTTAAAAAGTTCACATCTTCCATGTAGGTGTTGCCTACAAAACCATTCCAGTTTACATAAACACCTATGATTGGCCATTTTTGAAAGTTACGTATTCTGGCTTCCTCCAGGTAAACAACCATAGAATCAATAAATGCATGCAGTGAATCGGTATGCAAAGGCCCTTGTCGCAAAGTCTCCCAGCGGCATTTCAAACCATTTCTGTATCCGGGTGCTTCCAATAATTTTTCCCACCAAAAGGGAATCGCTGAGGTGAAATTACAAATCTCATCAAAATTGTATTGCCATCCCGTTGTGAGCTGTGCATCGCAATAATCGGCATTTCCATAGGACAAATTAAAATCCCAGATGGGCCCAGCGTGCAGTTTACCGTTCCATGCACCTCCATTTTTATGTTTGTGCATAAACGAACTGGAGCGGTATCCATCCACCGTTCTTCCCAATTCCTGGAGCAAGAAGAAATCATAAAAAGATTCCTTATCGATATAAGCTTGATAGCCAAACACAGGATCATTGAATTGAGGCCCCCAAACGGCATCTTCAAAGCTGCCAATAAAATTCTCCATGTATGAGGCTTGTATCGGGTTCAATTGGTCGAATTCCGGATCGTGAAATTGAAAAACCACCTCTGTGTTGTAATTTGAAGTCCAGGAATATCCCACTTCACCCGTTAGTTTATCTACTTTAACAATATAACCGCCTGTCAATGAATCTCCGGCCAAATCGTCTGCATCCAGCTTCGCTACATCTACTCGGTTATTGTCGCGTTTGATTCGTTCCAATAAAATGTAAAGGCCTTGATATTGCCCATTGATAACCAATTCACAATAGCGCCAATTGGATGCATAATGACCCATTTTTTGAAAAATATCGAAGGTCATAACGTCACGAATCAACGTTTTATCCGGGTAAGGGCCATACAAAATCCAGTCGTTTTCTATGGGTAAGCCCAACAAAGGAACATTGTTATTCATTCCCAAGGCATCCTGCGTTTCAAAGCCGTAGCTTTTTTTAGGATATTGTTGCGACGTAGAGCCTCTCACTTCAATGGCTATTATGCCGTTGTAATTGTTGTAGGGATTTACGAGGTAATTGCGTACCCCCGGACCATTATCGATAACGCCCATATCGCAAACAATGCGGTTCACGTCATTGATTTGTTGACCAACAGGGGTTGTTACAACAACTATCGGTAGATTGGAATCTGTGAAGTTTACTTGAGCAAAAAATACGTTTGTTAAACTCAATACAATTAGCAAAAGAACAATTTTCATGTTGAGAAATTCAGAATGGCCACCAAATTAAGCAAATTTTAATAAATCATTAAATTGCTTAAATTGAATTAAATGCAAAACGCCGCTTACGCGGCGCTTCAATAACGTATATGTTTATTGTACTAGAACCCCCCGTATTCAAAACCTGGGACGTTTTGGTTTTTCACGCATTCTGCAAATATCTTGTGTTTTTCTAAATTACTCTTTGTGCTAGTTGACCAATTATTATCTTTACACTG
>JBILIM010000072.1:0-7181 GCA_044349985.1 Crocinitomicaceae bacterium | reverse complement strand
GAAAACTTCCTTTTTCTGTTTGGTTGTATTTTAATGTCGTACCCAATTCTTTTACTTCAGCAGTTTCGCCCCCAAATGTGACATCATTGGTTTTAATGGAATACCTCCCATCAAGTGTGACCCTGAAAACAGTGTTGGGCTGATAAATCAAACTGGGCTTGATGAGCTTATAATCCAAGGCATAATTTCTTCCCGATGTATAATCTGCTACGGTACTTTTAGTACCTGTTTCACCTTTTAATTCGATCGCAAAAATACGCTTGATATTCCATCTGAATGACAACTCATGTGCTTCATTGGCTTTGGCATCAAACCCTGTGGCTAAAAGCGTTTTACTGTTCAATTTTTGATAGACATATTCAGCACTGAAAATACTCGAAGTACGATTGAAAAAAAGTGAATTTCGAACGGTTGAATTGGTTGAAATCAAATTGGAATCACGGATATCCGTTACAAAAGGATTAAAAGCTGCGCCGCCTTCAAAAATATTTGTTTTTCGCAAGACACGAAAACGTGCTTGATCTGAAAATCGTGAGGCAATTCCTAAAATTCCTTTCTTGTTGGACCACAAACGTTCCGGTCTGAAATTAATGGATTGGTTAAACTCGTTGGAATAGGTTTTTACGTATTCATTGCTTGGCGTAAAAACGCGTATATAACTTGCCTGATCAACAAATTGCGCAACTTCGAATTCATTCAGGTCTTTAATGCCATCACCATTGTAATCTATCCACGTGTATACACCCTGACCATCATTGACTTGTATGTACAAAAATTCTTTTTTTAACTCCAACCCCGAACCCACTTCATAAAAACTATTCGTAGAAAGCGCCCCTTTAAGCACTTTCATTTCGTAATCAATGCGCCCAAGCAAGGTGTTTTCAGGATTTTGATCAATCAAATTGGAATCTAAAATTTTGAGCTCACGATAACTGGAAATCAACTTTAACTGGTGATTTGTCCATTCCGTAAAAGCCACTTCAGAGCCAAAACTCCTTGCCTTAGCGACACGAGAAAGTGTCGAAGTGTCTGTACGTTGATCCAATCGTTCCCTGTAAAACAACTTAAAATTGTTCTTTATCGAATCGCTGTTGGCGAGATAAAATTGGTAATCGAAAAAACCATAACTATTGGTTGCCAAAGTTCCCGCTTCATTTCGGAAGGTATTCAATTCCTGATCGTCAATATACCCAATTTTAAACCATCCGAAAGCTTGAGAAATATCGCTTCTGTGTCTCAAGAACTGGTTTTTATCGACTGCATTTGAGGACAAAAAACTTCCATCCCAAATGGCATTGAATCCGTTTTGCTTCCATCGGCCATCCGTTGCGGCTCGAATTCCAAAATAATCATTGCCAATTCCATATTGCTGGGCAGCGAGATTAATTGCGCCTTTCTGCTGGCTTTTTAATGTGGCTCCAAGAGCGGATGAAATTTGATTTCCTTTATAACCTTGATTCCTTGTATTCCAATCCCGATCAAATTCTACGGCCCTATATTGTTCAATCGGACTGAAATTTTTATCCAAAGCCTCAAGTTCAACAAAAGTTTCAAGCGTCAAAGGATTACCCAATTTATCCATCAAAGGAATAGTTCCAATTAGCTTCGTATAATTCGAAAAACCAAAGTCGTCTCGCCTGTCATAAGGAGAAAACGTATTCAAATCGTTTGTTGTTGCGGAAAATTCCGTTTTCAACTTTAAATATTTCCCCAACTTCCATTCGATTCCGGAGGAAAGCATTTGTTTCTTTTTAGGGGTAATTATTATTCTTGAGGGGACATAATCACCTTGTGAAATGCCACCAATTGGCGCTACCCACTTGTACACGCGGCCTAATGCATTGAAATTGCTGAAAATATAATCCCCTTTTCCAGGACCGACATACGTAAATACTGCGCGATAAAATGCAGAGTCAGGATGCACAGAATACACCAATACAGAATCAAAACCAAGAGAATCAATCATTTTATACAAAACCTGATTGTCTAGAAAACCAACAGAATCGATACTATTCGTTCGTGCAAGTGCCAAGGAATCCCCAATTTGAGAGAGCAATTGCTTTTGAGATTGGGACAAATCCTGCTGCAGGGTCTGGTTCTTCGCATCTTGTTCGGAATACGCGTTCAGCCAAAAATTGAATTTATCGGACTGATAATGAATTGATGTTTGCGTTAAAGAACGTGCATAATTCTGATCCGAATATTGGAATTCGATAACAATCCTTGAATCTTTTGTGATTAAATTTTTTGAAGTAA
Source organism: Crocinitomicaceae bacterium (assembly GCA_044349985.1). Classification (GTDB taxonomy): domain Bacteria; phylum Bacteroidota; class Bacteroidia; order Flavobacteriales_D; family Crocinitomicaceae; genus M0103. The sequence goes on along the minus strand of JBILIM010000072.1, from coordinate 4,925 downwards.
AGGTTACTTCAGAGGTGTTGTAATTGATAACGTAATCAAATTCTTGTCCCCGAGAAAGCTGTTTTCCGTCAATAAAAACCCGCTCAGTTCCCGAAAGTATTATTATAAACGGTTCATTTTCATTGCCTTTCAATCGATAAGGCCCTTGATTCCCCTCAATTCCTTGAATGATTTGTCGAGCAAACTTACCTTTGGATAGTGCACCACTTAGTTGCGTTTGCCATCCATTTGTTGAATCTTTTCCCCAGTGGTAATTCAAGGACAAACCTTGCGCCCTTTTACGGTAATTCATAAAATAACCATTGGGCTTGTACAACCAAAAATCTCCTGCTATGAGTTTTAACCTGTCGTTGTAAATCTGAACAAAAACCTGATCAAATTCCTGAAGTTTATTGGTGTTGCCATCCGGTTGAATGGGAAGATTATCGTCTGAAACAGATGCCAGCAATTTAAGATTTGGACCAATATCACCCGAGAGTTCTAGATTCAGAGATGAATTGATTCCTAAATCCTGATTGTTTCCGAAGGTTACTCCCCTTGAAACACTTCCGTTTCTAGAGATTGCTGAACCTCCAAAGACATCTTCTACAGCATACAGGTCGTTCTGTAGAAACAATTCACGATCGTCTTTGAATTCATTAAAAATGATGGAAGTATCACGAAACTGGTATGTTTTCGATAAATCCATCGGAAAAACACGAAAACGAAGCTCTAAGGAATCCTCACATGAAATCGCGCATGAAAAAGTTGATTTCAAATAATTGATGGTGTAATCGTCTTTAACGAGTTTATTTCCGGAACAAAAAACCTCAAAACTACTGGCATAAACCGAAAAGGAATCGATTTTTACATCGAAACATGGCGTTGCCAATTTCACTGCCCTATAACTGGAATATTGCGAATACCCTGCCCCAGAAATGAGCAACAGAAACAAAACCGACAAAATCCTATGATAGGTCATTACTACGAAAGTACAATCTTGTATTAAGATTATTAGAATTCTTGAAACGAAAAAGCGTATTAAATATTGACGACCAAAGCACTTTTGTTTTGGCAATCCCCCCTGTTAAAAAACGTTAAGTACGGAAAAGCGCCCCTCAGGGTACTTAAATTCGTTGACAGAAATGGTTTCAAAAATCAGAATGTCACGGGTCGTAGTAGTTGTAATCATTGCATTACTTGCATTGTTGGTTACACAGGCCTTTCAAACAGCTCAGTTGTACGACCGTAAACATACCGAATTCAAGTCCCGACTTTCCACTTCCTTAGAACGTATCGCTATCCATCATGAAAAAGCGGAAGATTTGAGAAGATACATGCACATCGTGAATCGCGATTTTAGTACGCAATACAAAGATGTGCTTAAACAAGAATTTCAGCATTTAATGTCTTCGGAACAATCGATTTCCATTCAAGACACATCTATTTTCGACAATGGAGAAGTCAAAAAATATTTAATTATAAGAGGAAAGGCATTCGACACCATCACCGGTTTGAGTACGGAGCAAAAAGTACTCGCAAAAGATGTGAGACAGCTCAAAGATCTCTTCAACAATGAAAGAAAAACAATTGGGAGTGGGGACAGCTCTCAAATTTCGATACAATTGGACCAACGGGTAACACAACAAATTTTTAAGAAGGCAAAATTCATCAACGAAATGATGATTGAAGCATTCAGAAACAATGTTTATCAAGATCCCGATGCGCGCATCGATGTGGTTTTTTTGGATTCTGTGATTCGTGACGAACTGGCAAACGATGACTTACCCAAAGACTACCGATTTATGATAACCAATGAGGAAGGTTTACCGGTTAATTTTAAAATAACTTCAAGAAATTATAACGCCAACCTGGATACCACAAAAACGCAACGTGCTTCTTTATTTCCAGGTAACATTTTAGATGAAAACCTTCAGCTGCATTTGTTTTTCCCAAAAAAAAGCGGGTTTATATTCAAGGAAATGTGGGGGTCCTTGTTTGCGAGTTTAACATTGGTGATTTTAATTATTGTTGCGTTGATTTTTCAGTTTAAAACCATTCTTGCGCAATCTAGGCTATCGGAAATGAAGAACGATTTTATTTCCAATATGACACATGAGTTCAAAACCCCAATATCTACAATTTCCCTAGCTTGTGAAGCTATGAATGATAAAGACATGGTTGGAGAACAATCTAATCAAATCGCTCCATTTGTAAAAATGATTCACGATGAAAACAAACGGTTAGGAGTACTTGTAGAGCGAATTTTACAAAGTGCTGTTATTGATCGAGGGGAACTCAAACTCAAAAAAGAAACTTTTTCTATTCACCCCATTATCAATGAAGTTGTTGAAAATGCAAGATTTAGAATTCATCAAACTGGAGGCTCCATTTTAGTTGAATTACCACAATCATCCATTGAACTTTATACCGACAAAGTGCATTTCACCAATATTTTTCAGAATTTGGTTGATAATGCTGTGAAATACAGTAAAGAAGTGCCAAAAATCACCATCAGTTTGCGTGAAGAAAATAAAAAGCTAGTGCTTAGCGTTAAAGATGAAGGAATCGGGATTAAAAAGGAGCATTTAAACAGAATATTCGACAAATTGTATCGCGTTCCAACCGGAAACGTTCACAATGTTAAAGGATTCGGACTCGGGCTGAGTTACGTTAAAGCCATTACTGAATTGAACAATTGGGAAATAAAAGTGAAAAGCAAACCAGGCGAAGGTTCTGAATTTATTATTACAATTAATGAGTACAAGATATGTTAAATCAACTGAATATTTTATTAGCAGAAGACGATGAAAATTTAGGCAATCTGCTTCAGGCATTTTTGAAATCAAAAGGTTACCATGTTAGCCTCGCAAAAAATGGCAAAAAGGCCTTCGAACAATTTGTATCCGATGACTTTTCATTCTGTATTTTGGATGTGATGATGCCAGAAATGGATGGTTTTACATTAGCGAAAGAAATCAGAGAAATTGATAAAAACATACCCATTCTATTCTTAACGGCAAAAGCCATGAAAGAAGACAAATTGGAAGGTTTTGCTATTGGTGCTGATGATTATTTAACCAAGCCTTTTGCAATGGAGGAGTTATTGGCACGAATTAATGCTATCATGCGAAGAACTGTTCCTAATAATGCTTCAGATAATGAACTTTTGAAAATTGGCAGTATTTCTTTTGAACCCCATTTGAGAATGCTACATTTAAGCAGTGGATCAAAAAAACTCACTACGAAAGAGAACCAACTTTTAAAGCTTTTGGCCAAAAATGAAAATGAAATTTTGGACCGTCAGGCCACATTAAGAGCCATTTGGGGAGATGACAATTATTTCAACGGAAGAAGTATGGACGTTTACATCGCAAAGTTGAGAAAAATGCTCAAAGAAGACCCGGCAATTGAAATCATGAACGTACACGGTAAAGGTTTTAAACTTGTCATTAAGCCTTAATTTTTAAGATTTTAAACTGTTTGGCAATTTAACTGTTTATACCTATCATTTAAAATACTTAATATTGCTCCCTGTTAAATTACGCCAGATGAAAAATCTTTCTAAGATTCTCTGTTTTCTCTTTTTAATTTTTGCAAATGTTGGAAATGCGCAAAACGTTGAAATAAGGGGAACTATTTTTGATTCCACAGGATCTAAACCATTGAAAAATGCACTTGTAATGGCAGTTCGAGTTCGGGATTCCATTATGGTAGGTTTCAATAGATCCGAAGATAACGGCCTGTTTAGTTTAAAAAACCTATCCGTTGATACCTTTACACTCATTATATCGCATCCAAGTTTTGAAGATAAAAAAGTATACGTTTTTGGTGAAAAAGACAATCCATTAATCAATTTGGGGGATATTAAAATGCCAAACAAAACCAAAGAACTTGGAGAAATTTTAATCTATGCCAATAAAAATCCGATTTACTACAAAGGCGATACACTGGTGTATGTGGCAGATTCCTTTAATGTGGCAGAAGGTGCAGTCGTTGAAGATTTATTGAAAAAACTCCCGGGAATAAAAGTTGACAAAGACGGTAAAATCACCTCTCAAGGTCAAGCCATTGATAAAGTTCTTGTTGATGGAGACGAATTCTTTGGTGCAGATCCTACAATCGCTACCCAAAACCTTGCAGCTGACGGAATTGAAACGGTTCAAATCTATAAACAAAAAGACAGCGAAACTATCGGTGGTTCAGAAAACGAACAAAATATCCTGGATTTAAAACTCAAAGAAGAAGCCAAAAAAGGATACTTTGGAAGGGTTTCAGGTGCTTCTGATCTTGCATTGACTCCTTTGGATAACTATTTTGGTTCACGACCTTTTTATGAAGGCGAATTGCTCTTTAATAAATTTACCAACAAACAAAAAATATCCGTTTTCGCACTGGGATCAAATACGCCACGTTCCAATTTTGGAAGGGGCGATATGAATAAATTTGGCTTAAGCAATGAATCTGGAGCCAATGGTAATTTCTGGGAACCCGATAACAAGAAAAACTCAAGTGGTGTCCCACAAACCTTGAAAGCAGGAATCTATTACAGTGACAAATTTGGAAAAAAGAAAAACACGGAATTGCTATTCAATTATTCCTATTACAACGATCGCCTCGATGCACGTTCGTCAAGCAGATCGCAATATTTCCTTTCTGATACGACTTATTTTACTGATGATTCCACACGAAACTTTACTAAAAATCAGTCACACAATATCAATTTAACGCTAACGAGCCAAATTGATTCGTTGACATTAATCGAATTCAAACCGTCGGTTAGATTTGAAAACGCCTCTACCGAAAATACCGATATTTCAATATTTACAGGTGAAAACGGTTTTGAATCGTTAAGAACGTCCATTAACAACAACAACGATTCAAAAGGCTTGAGAATCAATAACACAACACGTCTCTATCGTAAATTCAAGAAAAAACGAAGAGAA
>JBILIM010000166.1:0-4754 GCA_044349985.1 Crocinitomicaceae bacterium | reverse complement strand
TTTGCAGACAAATTTGATAGAAAAAAGTTGTTGCTCTTTTTCTATAGTGGTTTTATTATCGGAACCTTGCTTTGTGGACTTTCAATAAACTATGGATTTCTAGTTTTTGCCAGAATCATTACCGGTGTATTTGGCGGTGTTATTTCTTCCATTTCGTTGGCCATTGTTGCAGATTTATTCGATATTCATCATCGTGGACGAGTTATGGGATTTTTACAAATGGGTTTTGGGATTAGTCAAATTCTAGGGATTCCGATAAGTTTATACATGGCAAATGTTTGGGATTGGCAGGCTCCTTTTTATCTCATTGTAGGATTGGCTGTCGCTATATTTTTTGCAGCATTTTTTGTACTGAAACCCATAAACGAACATGTAAAATTGCAAAGGGATAATCCCATAAAACACTTGTGGAATACATTGAGTAACAAACAGTATCGAATAGGATTTTTAGCCACGGCTTTTATGTCACTTGGAGGTTATCTCATGATGCCATGGGGGAGTGCTTATGCTGTGAATAATATCGGAATCAACCAAACGGACTTACCACTTATGTTTATGATTGTTGGGGTTAGCGTATTTGCCATGATGCCAATGATTGGAATCTTGAGCGATCGTGTAAACAAGTACACGGTGTTTTTATTGGCATCTGTGCTCATGGTTATTTCCATTCTTGTATATACCCAATTACCCCAAGTTTCATTGTTGGTTCTCATAGTGGTTAATGTTTTTATGATGCTGGGTATTATGGCACGAATGGTTCCCTCTCAGGCCCTCACGGCATCTCTTCCTGAAATGAAAGATCGAGGTGCTTTTATGAGTATCAACTCATCGTTGCAACAAATGGCGGGAGGTATTGCAGCTATGATCGGAGGAATGATTGTTACCCAAAAAGACAGTCTAAGTCCTTTGGGGCGCTTCGATATTTTAGGTTATGTTGTTATCGCTGTAATTCTTGCAAATATATTTCTGACCTGGCGTGTCTACAAAATTATTAGAGACAAAAGGTGATAGGGAATTCAATTTCGTTTACTTAGATAAATTGAAATGCAATTTATGTCGCATTTTAGTAATTTTCCGCGAGCCGTTCGACCAATTAAACAGCACAACTGAATCAGAAAGGTGAAATAAAAAAGTATGACTTTTTTTGATGTAATACTTATTTTCTGGGTTAATGTGAATTCTGGAATTACCAACTTATAGCGTTATAGATTTGCGCTTGATCAATTAACTTGAAACATAGAAGTAAAAAACAGCTATTTTTGCACTTCGAATTTTGAACGCATGAAATACTTACTTTCACTGACCCTACTCCTCTGTTTTCAATGGACTGTTTTTAGTCAAACAAACGAAGAGAAATTTTTACAAATCTCAGAGGATATTGAGAATTTACTCAAGTACAAGGATAAAAGTCCGGCGCAATTAAAAGGTCTTTTAGCGGAATTAAAGAACTATTCAAAGGGTAATGAAACCAGCTTTGACGAGCTGAAATCGCGAGTAGACAAGTATATTCTACCGGTGGAAATCAAATTAACGCGTTCCGATATTTATACTAAAAACTTTGCGGTTGCGGCAAAAAAAACGAAAGAATTAAAAGTTGATTACCCATACAATAAGGATTTAGATGTTCTGGAAAAGTATTTGGACAAAAAATTATTTTCGAGTTACAAAAAATCCATGTTAAAAACCAAACCTTCTTGGTTTTCTTTAGAACCTTCTTTCGCTTTTTACAGTCTGGAGAAATATACAAATGGGTATTCCGGATTGTCTGATTTTTGCCCAACATACGGACTTGGATTGTATGTTAAATTGAAGAACAGAGAAAAAAGTTCTTTTAGTAACCGTACCAAGTTTTCTTATTCGGAAATTGGATTAAAACTGGATTATAGAGACAATAGTTTTGTATTGAGTCAAAGTGTTTCTCCCGCTTCGATAGACCCCTATTTCAATACACAATTAAGCTTTATTTTCAGAAAAATAATTGGGTTGGATTTTGGCATTTTAGGTATTCGAGAAATTAACAATATCACTAATCTTTACACTTTCACCCCATCTTTTTATTTTCCTATGGGTTGGTTAAGTCTTGGTGTACATGCAAAGATTTGGACAGATTTTAAATCGAACAATCCAATCATTCAATATGGTGCTTCGGTAAAATTTAATATTGGTTTGTACAAACCTTTTACCCTTCGAAACAGGGAGGAGATACAATCGCAGGTTATTAAATTCAAGGAAAAAAATTAGAATTTAATCCTTATTTACCTATTACAGATAGCTAATATAGGCATTTATAAGGCCTTGATTATTTTTATCTGTTTCACACGTAATTTATCCTTAACTTTGCACCAATGGTTGCATAAGCGACGTTCCGATTTGATAAAACTGTAATAGGTTACCTCATTAAGTTTGTTTCTACTTCCATTAAAGCACCCTAGTAAAGGGTTTTAATTAATTATTCGATAAATGGGAAGATCACAAGAGACATTCAACAAGAAGGACAAAGAAAAAACCAAGCAAAAGAAAAGACAAGACAAACTTGCAAAAAAGGAAGAACGAAAAGCCAATCCAAAAGATGGATCTTTGGAAAGTATGATGGCATATGTTGATGAATTTGGAAACATCAGCGATACACCGATGGATCCAAAAATGAAAAAAGCAATCAGTGCCGAAGATATCGAAATTGGCATTCCCAAAAGAGAAAACGAAGAAATCGAAACCGTAAGAGAAGGAAAAGTTACCTATTACAATTCCGATAAAGGGTATGGATTTATCCGAGATGCGGTAAGCCAAGAATCCATTTTTGTGCACGTAAACGCAGTTTCGGGAACAATTGGTGAAAATGATAAAGTAACCTTCGAACGTGTTAAAGGTCAAAAAGGCTGGAACGCAGTAAATGTAAAGAAGAAGTAAAATTTAGCCCAAAATAGCTGTTTGCATTTACGGTTTAAAAAACCCAAAATTATTTGGGCTTACTTCAGTCATTTGGTCAAGCTTGACACCCCAATCTGAAAAATGATACAAACATCTTACTCCTTGTAAAGTTCTCCTTTTCGATTGGCGTAAAAGTAATTGCCCCCTTCGTTGATTTTAAAAAGTTGACCTTCTGATTGTATGTCATACGAATAATATTCACCATTTTTTGTAGACCAAAAAACAGCTGGAAACAGTGCAGATCCATCCGGTTTTAGAATACCATTTTTTTCACCAATGCGATAAGCAATGTATCCATCGGTCAATTCATAAAGTTCATTATAAATGACGTTAGAAAATGGTGTCCCATCTTTATTGAAAATTTGACACGTTTCGGCAGTGGTTGCAAAAATGAAATGGGTACCGTTTTGGATGTGGTCATATTTTATGGGCAAAATTAATTTCGCATTGTAATCTGCTAGACCCACCTTACCATCTTTTTTAACTTCACCGGGATATTCTGTGCCATACTCCGTTCCCGTTGTCAGCATCACCAAATTGGAGTCAAGGGTATAAATTTCGTCAAAATTGAGTGCAAATACCACTTTACCGTTTCGATTTACAGCACCCCACTTGCCACCATAAACGTAATCCATCCCTTCTTCAGACCATTTACAACCATTGGCAACCACTATCAAAGACTCCTTGTTATAAGCTGCTTCAATATAATCGTATGAAAAAGGGACAAGTAGTTTATTGTTTTGATCAACTACACCAAATTTACCTCCACTCAACATTGCGCTGTAATCACCCTCTTTGATTTTCGCGTCTTTTCGCACAACATAATCTTCACCCGTAGTGTTAATGTCATCATAAATAAGAGGAAGTTTTATCTGGTTTGTTAAATCAATTACCCCCCATTTACCGCCAATTATGTAATCCGTATATTCATTGAAAGCTATATAACCCCCTTTATTGACAATAAGCTGGTTTTGATGCCCCGTGTAAATTTGTTGGTATTCAAAAGGGATTATTTCATTTCCTGAAACATCTATTAATCCATAGTTTCCCGGTTCTGGGATCATGCCATAATCTGTATTTAAATCCTTACCCCTGTTGGCAATGAAATAGATTTTTGAGCCATTAGTTTCTTCAAACGCAATACTTCTTAACTCATCAAAAACTGGAGGTATAACCACTTTACCCTGGTGGTTCATAACGCCCCATTTTCCGTTAATCGGATACATACCATCTCCATGAGAAAGATAGTTTGCCTCTCCGCCGACATTGAATAAAAATAATTTGGGATCTTCGTAAAGTTGTTCAATATAATTGTATTTGAAAGGAATAATCTCTTCAAAAGAGGTATTAATAATCGATGACAAGCCTAATGTTAAGTTTTCGTAATCTTGGCCCTTGGTTACCACAGCGAAGCCTTCTGAAAAATAGGGCAAGTAATCATAAGGCAAAGTATACTTAACGAGCTCCTTGTTTACAATTTTATAGGTTAAGTCCGGTTTCGAATTGTAGCCATAATCATAATCTTTACCATAATAATTAAAGCAAATCATTTCCTCAGAATCATAATAGTTGTAAGAAAACTCGGTGTTTAAGAGTTTTTTACCTTCATTATTGTAAAGCCCATCTCTTTCATTTAAGCTAACCAAGTATAAATTGTTATTGGTAGGTTGCTTAATTTCATCAAAATTACATGGGACAATTACTTTTCCATACTCATCAATTACGCCATACTTACCGTTTTGCTTTACAATGGCCTGGTCATTTTGAAATAAAACAGCCTCCTCAAATTCAGTTTCAAGTAGTGTATTGCCATTGAATTTATCTAC
>JBILIM010000274.1:0-3492 GCA_044349985.1 Crocinitomicaceae bacterium | reverse complement strand
ACGTATTTGTATTTTCCGTTGGCCATTAATTTGGGAACATGAGGAAACAATTCAGCAATCATCTTTTGAGCATCTGCTTCAAATTTTGAATTTGGGAATTCTTTTCTAAATTTTTTAAAAGCATCACGTGTATTGGTTTTTTTAGCTTCTTCAAACTTTATTTCACAGATGAGCTCATCCACTAATGCTTTCTTTTTGCTGTCGGGATATCTTAATTTGAAATTGTTGAGTAGCGCTATGTCTTTTCCTTCCTTTACAAAATCATAATAAGGTTGTTCGTACACCTCCAATAATTCTTTTTTGAACGCTGAATTTGGATAAGCAATTAAGAACGTTTCGTAATCTGCCAGATTAATACTTTGCTTCAACTTTTCAAAATCTAAAAGTTCAATTTTTTTCAGCACGTCATTTTTGAATTTTGAGTTTGGATAAGATTTCAAGTAATTTTCAAATTCAACTTTATCATTGAGTGATGATACCCTTTGAAATTCCAATTCGTGAATTTTTAATTGAATGGTTTCTTTTTTGGCACTATTAGGATATTGTTGAAGAAATGCAGTATAGGATGCAACGGTATTGACATTTAATGCCGATTGGTAATGGAGTTCTTCGATAAAAAGAGTGGCTGCTTGAATGGATGAGGTACCCGAATATAAAATTTTGAATTGCTCCATTTGCTCAACACTATTTTGAGCTTTATAACTTTCAAACGCAACCGCTGCAATGGAATCCTTTACGCGTCGCGAATCGTAAAGGCACAATTTGAAATCGGAACATATTCCCTCTAAATCTTTAGATTCCAAGGTTGAAAGAAGTGCTGTAGATTTGGTGTAATAGATAAAACAACTGTCTACATTGTAATTCGAATAATCTTTGGATCCGAACAAAACTGACTTAACATAAAATACTTTGGGATCATCAGCTGTTTTTGTTGTTACCTCAGCAATAATTTCTTCCGCTTTTAGAAATTCTTTGGTTTGAAGGTATTCGTAGCATCGTTGCAATTTGCGATCTTGGGCAAAAGAACAAATTGTACATGTTAGAATGCAAAAAAGAACTGTAATTTGTTTGATCATGTTAAGCTTTTTAGTGGTTTAAGTATCAAATTTTAATGACCTATTGGGGTATTTTGGATAGCGTTTACATCAATAATCGTATGAATACATTAATGCGCTACTAAATTAGCGATCATAAAGCTAAAATGGATAGCTACAACAACAATAAATAGTTTTTTAAAGCGTACTCGATGATACCCAGAAAGATACCACATAAATAGTGAACGATTGCTTTTATTGTGATTAATGGTAAAGGATTTTTACATCACACTTGTTCATTCCTATACCATTTACTTTTCAGCCAAAAAGCCACCTGAACCAACAAAATTAAAGCGGGCACCTCCACTAAAGGACCGATTACTCCGGCAAATGCTTGTCCGGAATTGATTCCAAAAACACCAATCGCAACCGCAATAGCCAATTCAAAATTATTTCCTGATGCCGTGAATGCTAATGCTGCATTTTCCGAATAATCTGCTCCGGCAAGTTTTCCCACGAAAAACATCAAAAGAAACATCACGGAAAAGAAGATGATCAGCGGCAGTGCGATGCGTAATACATCCATTGGGATTTCCACAATCATTGCGCCTTTCAAACTGAACATGATAACAATGGTAAACAGCAATGCAATCAACGTGATTGGTGAAATTGTAGGAATAAAGCTTTGGTTAAACCATACTTCGCCCTTTAATCTGAGAAGAATTATTCTGGATAATACGGCAGTTACAAAAGGGATTCCTAAATAAATGCCAACGGTTAGTGCGATTTCCTGAATGGTCATGTTAATTGCAATTCCTTGAATGCCAAAGAGAGGCAGCATGATTTGCAAATAGAAATAGGCATACAAACTGAAGAAAAACACCTGCAATAAACTATTGATTCCAACAAGTCCCGCTACCAATTCCCGATTCCCTTGCGCCAATTCGTTCCAAACCACCACCATAGCAATGCATGGAGCCAATCCAATAATGATTAAACCTGTCATGTATTCTGGATAATCCCTCAGAAAAGTTATCGCTAAAAGAAACATTAAAAATGGTCCAACAATCCAAGTAATGAAAAAGGACAATGTCAGCAATTTTGGTTTGGCAAGCACTTTGGGGATTTTCGAAAATTGGACTTTTGTTAGCGGCGGATACATCATGAGTATGAGTCCTATGGCAAGTGGAATGTTTGTGGTACCCTTAGACATGGATTGAATCGAATAGGAAACCGAAGGAAAAAAATATCCGATTCCGATACCTATTGCCATTGCTAAAAATATCCAAAGTGTAAGAAAACGATCTATAAAACCGAGTCGTGATCTGTTCGCGGCTGGGGCACAATTTGTTGAACTCATATTTATTTTAGTTGTGAAAACACATACAACAACTCTCTTGCAATTTGCTCAGAACGTTTCAGGTATCCTTTCCATTCTTCAAAAGTGCCATCGTAAATTTTTGGGTCATCATAAGTTAAGGATATCCTGTGGTCCGCACCCGGAACGAAAGGGCAATTTTCCGCAGCATCCTCACACGTCATTACTGCAATAAAATCGGTTTGAGGGTTGGAGGTATGATCGAACGTTTTTGAAAAAGTGGTATTGGCTAGAGATTGTCCAAAAACAATTTCGTAAACAGGATTTGCTGCTTGAGGATCTTTCGAATGGATATTGAATCCATCTACTGTCAAACATTTGATCGTATTGAGATGAATCTGCGTGGCCACTGTTCCGCCTGAATAGGTATTTACATCATTCCATCCAAAATAAGTTGCAGCAACCTTACCCCAGATTTCTCCGAATACACTTCTTCGTGAATTGTGCGTGCAAACGAACATTAAGGCTATCGGTTGATGCGTATCTTTTTTCTTTTGAATTACCTCGGCGAGTTGTTCAAGTTTCGATTTTCTGTCTGCTGGAATCGTTTCAAACTGTTTTATCAGGGAATCGCAGCGTTTTTGAATGAGGGCATTTAGCATAGATCTAATTTATTAGCAACATTTACTGTTAGGTGTGCAACACGCATTCGAATTTTGATTGATTTCGGATAGGTTCACTTTCTGTTTTGTTTCTGGAATTCCACAAGCATCTTCAGCCAAACATGCAGTTTGTGTCGTTTTCAATTGAAAAATCCCATCTTTAAAAGACAAAGCGTATTTCTGAATCGTTGAGCCTTGGTATTCAATTTCGATTTCTGAATCAGGAAGACCCAGCGTTTTTTCACCTGCGGCTACAATTGATTTCAACTTTTCAGCAGAAAGCCGATGATCGTAATCGTTGGCCACCCACAATTGAAAATTAATTCGGTTTTCCATTCGTTCTTTTCCTCCGCAATCCACAAAATGACGTTGAATGCGCCCAATTTCAGTAATGTGAAAATGTTCTGGGACGCTGCTCGCGTCTGGAAGTTGAAAATGCAATATTTCTAGAGTCGCTAAATGGGTTTTAAATTCGGAT
>JBILIM010000050.1:0-8305 GCA_044349985.1 Crocinitomicaceae bacterium | reverse complement strand
ATATTTTAGATGAACCTTCAACTGGTTTGCATTTTGAGGATATTCGTTTGTTGCTCGAGGTGTTGCAACGTTTGGTAAATGATGGAAATTCGGTTGTGGTAATCGAACACAATTTAGACATTATTAAAGTTGCAGATTATATCATTGACCTTGGCCCTGAAGGTGGCGCTCGTGGTGGGAATGTGATTGCAAAGGGAACACCTGAAGAAATTGTGAAAAAATTCAAAAAAGTATCTCATACGGCTAGGTATCTTGAGCTCGAATTAGCTACCAATTGATATTTTACAATTATTTTGTTGATTCATTGTACGAGCTCACGCTATTTTTTCGCTTTAAATTGGTGAAAAACAACCATGTTCAAGGATAGAACCGAAGCGGGAAAGTTATTGGTTTCTGCGATTTCTAAATATAATTTATCTAACGCCATAGTTTTGGCAATCCCCAGAGGTGGCGTAGTGGTAGCAGCTGAAATTTCCAAAGCATATAAATTACCCTTAAGACTCATTTTTGTTAAGAAAGTCGGGCATCCTAATAATCCTGAATTCTCTATCGGTGCTATTGGACAAGATGAAAATCAAATTGAATTGGATTCGGATTTTACTCAAAATGAAATTGTGGATCAACTACGAAATGCACGCTCAAAAATGCAAAAACAATTCCGAACCTACGGTCATGTTTATTCGGATCGAAATTTAAAGGACAAAGTAGTATTGTTGGTTGATGATGGCGCAGCAACGGGAAATTCAATTCTGTTCAGCATAAAGGAATTAAAAAAGATTCCAGTTAAAACTATAGTCGTGTTACTTCCAGTGTGTCCAGCGGATACCTTCAACAAAATAGCTCAAATTGCAGATGATCTGGTTTGTTTAGAAGTACCCGTTAATTTTAATGCAGTTGGACAATTTTATGAGGATTTTCAGCAGGTAGCTGACGATGAGGTTTTAAAAATAGTAAAAACGTATTCGGATAGAAATAAAAAAGGATGAACCCAAGGGTCCATCCTTCTTATTAAGTTTGCGTTAATTACTGTTTCATGAAACGTGCAATCTTCACGCTATTTCCATTCATTAATTGAATGGTATACATTCCAGGATTTACCCCTGATAAATCAACAATTTGGTTTTCTACGTTTGCTGATTTAACGGTTTTTCCTGCTACATCAACAATAGCATATGTGCTGTAAGAAGATCCTTCTATTTTTAAGAATTCAGTAGCTGGATTCGGGTACAATGCAAGGACTTCATCTAGATTTTCGTTAAGATTTGCTGAAGGCAACAATACGGCATCAATAACATGCACAACACCATTATCAGCCAGCACGTCAGCTGTAGTTACGTTTGCATCGTTAACTTTAACGCCATTTGTTATATCTATTGTAACATCTTGACCTAGAAGTGTTGGTACAGCACCGTTTGTCAAATCAGTTGATAAAGCTACGGATCCTACTACGTGGTAAAGCAATACATCGGCAAGATTAGGTAGGTTTAAAATACCGTTCAAATCGGTTCCTAATGCAGTTGCTAAGTTGTCAAATGCAGCATTTGTTGGAGCGAAAACAGTAAACGTTCCGAATGGATTTGTCAAAGCGGGTAACAATTCTGCTTTAACCACTGCTGCTGTTAAGGTTGTAAATCCATTATCAATTGCAACGTCAGCTACAGTTTCAACAGGTAAAACTACTTCATCTATAACGTGAACAACACCATTATCAGCGTTTAAATCGGCAAGCGTTACTTGAGCTTGGTTTACAAAAACACTTCCAGCTGTTGTTTTAGTCAATTTTAAAGTATTGGCATTGTTTAATGGAGTAACAATATCACCATTGTTGATTGCAGTAGACTGAACGCCTGTACCAAGAACGTGATACGTTAAAATTGCAGCTAGTGCTGGATTTGCCAAAACACCTGCTAAATTGGTGCCTAAATCAGTTGCCAATTGATCGAAAGCTGCATTTGTTGGAGCAAATACGGTTAAATCAGCGAATGGATTGGTAACTGCTGGTAAGAGTTCTGCGGTTACAACTGCAGTAACTAAACTTGTAAAACCATTGTCAATTGCAAGGTCAGCTACAGTTTCTACTGGCAAAATTACAGCGTCAATAGAGTGAACAACGCCGTTATTCGCTGTTAAGTCTGCTGCATTTACTTTCGCTTGGTTCGCGTAAACACTTCCTCCTGAAGTTTTGGTCATTTTAATTGTATTAGACGGATTTAGAGGTGTAACTATCGCGCCATTTGTCACTGCTGATGACGGAACAGTTGTTCCCAATACGTGATATAATAGAATATTCGCCAAATCTGGATTCGCCAACAATCCGTTAATATTAGTTCCTAGAGCTGTTGCTAAAGCATCAAAAGCTGCATTGTCTGGAGCGAAAACGGTTAAGGTAGCATTTGGGTTTTGCAATGCGCTCACCAATCCTGCTTGTTGAATTGCAGCAGCAAGGGATGTATGGTTTGGACTAACTGCAATAACGTTATTGTATACGTTTGTTTGAGCTTGGGAAGTTGAAATTCCCAAAAATAGGAGTCCAGCCACAATAGAACGGCGGACAGTAAATAATAGCGATAACTTTTTCATATTTTATTTTGTTTAAATAATTAATTAAAAGATTAAACAAAAAGGTTGCGAAAAAGTTTTGAGAAAATGTTAAAATATTATAAAAAGCCCAATTCAAGTTTGGCTTCTTCACTCATCATGTCCTTATCCCAAGGTGGATCGAAGACAATATTCACAGTAGCTTTGCTAATACCCTCAATTGCGGATACTTTATCTTCCACTTCTTTAGGTAAACTTTCTGCTACCGGGCAATTGGGTGAGGTTAGTGTCATATCAATAGAAACATTTTTATCCTCATCAATTTGAACTTCATAAATGAGTCCCAATTCAAAAATATCAACGGGAATTTCAGGATCGTAAATTGTTTTTAACATATCAACGACCTTATTTTCAAGCATTACAATTTCATTTTCCATAGTTCACTTTCTTTTGCCTCATGCTATGCTTTCCAATGCAGCTGTTTTCAGTTTTTTAACCATTCCCGCTAAACCATTGGCTCGAGTAGGGGAAAGGTGTTCTTGTAATCCAATTTCTTTGATAAAAAACAAATCGCTTTTTAATATGGTTTCAGGACTTTCGTGATCCAAAACGCGAATTAATAAGCCAATCATTCCTTTTGTAATAATAGCGTCGGAGTCTGCTGTGAAGTGCATTTTACCCTCAGAAAAATTCCAGTCCAGCCAAACTTTTGATTGACAGCCCTGTATCAGTTTGTCTTCGGTTTTTAATGCGTTATCAATAAGTGGTAAATCTTTACCCAATTCAATAATATACTCGTACTTTTCCATCCAATCATCAAACATTTCAAATTCATTGATGATCTCTTGTTGCTTCTCAATTATTGATTTATCACTCATTTTGGACTTATTTCAAAAGGGTTATACTTTTCTCAACTGCTGTAATAAATGTATCAATTTCTTCTCGAGTATTGTAAAAAGCGAATGAGGCCCGAACCGTTCCAGGAATTTTATAAAAATCCATCAACGGTTGGGTGCAATGATGCCCCGTTCTAACTGCAATACCTTGTTTGTCGAGTAAGGTTCCGATATCGAAAGGATGAACCCCATCCACAAAAAAGGACACCACGGAAGTCTTGTTTTTGGCTTCACCGATAATTCGCATGCCTTCAAAGGTATCAAGCATGTCTTGCGCATAATCAGCCAGTTCTTTTTCATGTTTTTCAATTGCGTGAATGTCCAATGAGGAAAGAAACTTAATCGCTTCACCCAAACATATTCCTCCGGCGATATGTGGTGTTCCTGCCTCGAATTTGAAGGGTAATTCATTGTATGTCGTGCGCTCAAATGTTACGCGCTCAATCATGTCACCTCCGCCTTGATAGGGAGGCATTCGGTCGAGCAGATCTTCTTTGCCGTATAAAACTCCAATTCCGGTAGGTCCAAAGACTTTATGTCCCGAAAAAACAAAAAAGTCGCAATTCAGATCGCGAACATCTATTTTTTTATGCTGAATACTTTGTGCTCCATCAACCAAAATTTTAGCTCCAACAGCATGCGCTTTTTCGGCAAGTTCTTTCACGGGATTGATGGTTCCCAATGTGTTTGAAATGTGCGTAACGGCAACAAGTTTAGTGTTCTTGGTAAGGAGTTTATCAAATTCTTCAATAATAAGTTCGCCTCTTTTGTTTATTGGGGCAACCTTTAAAATGAGATTTTTACGTTCACAAAGCATTTGCCACGGGACGATATTCGAATGGTGCTCCATGGCGGTAATAAGAATTTCATCACCAGGTTTCAACAATTCTCCAAATGAATGGGCTACCAGATTTATGCCATCGGTTGTTCCCTTGGTAAAAATAATTTCCTCGGATTTTTTAGCGTTGAGATACTGTTGAATAAGCTTTCTGGCTTCTTCAAATTCAGTTGTCGCCTTTTGACTCATGTAGTGCACCCCACGATGAATATTGGCATTGTCCTTTGAATAATATTTGTTTATTGCATCAAGAACGACCTGAGGTTTTTGAGATGTTGCACCGTTGTCGAAATAAATAAGATTTTTATTATAAATCAACCTTCTCAACGCCGGAAACTGTTCTCTTATTTCTCGGACCGAAAACGGCTTTGTGGGTTCACTATTCATCATGTTGCAAAAATAAGGAATTTCACTTGTTTTGAATGAATCTAAAGAAGCGATAATTGTATATCAAAACAATTCAATGGTTCCGATGTTTTCGATAATTGAAACTAAAAAAGGAAATTGGAACTTTTTCAAATTTTCAACCAAATTATTTAGTTCAATACAATTTAAAAGTTCAATTTTTTATAGCTACCCTTAACTGATTTTTTTCAAGCGCATAAGGTATTCGTGATTTCCATCCTTTCCTAAAATAGGTGAGGGTATATGGTCGATATAGGTTAATTGATTTACTTTTGCTGCTGCAATCAATTCCTCAATACATTGCTGATGCAACATTTTGTTTTTTACAATTCCACCCTTACCAATATTCTCTTTTCCTACTTCAAATTGGGGTTTAACCAAAGCATAAACTTCAGCATCCTGCTTGAGAAAAGAATGAACAAAAGGAAACACCTTCGTTAATGAAATGAATGAAACGTCAATTACGCATCCGTCAACATGTTCGGGCACGAGCTGGTTGGTAAGCTCCCGAATATGCGTTTTTTCAAGATTAACAATCCTAGAATCACTTTTTAAACGCGGGTGAAGTTGATCTTTTCCGACATCAACGCAATATACTTTGGTGGCATCCTTGCTCAATAAAACTTCTGTAAAACCTCCAGTGGATGCACCAATATCCATGAATACTTTATCGGTAACGTTAATGTTCCATGTTTCGATGGCATGCAAGAGTTTTAAAGCACCCCTTGAAACCCAAGACAATTCTTCCGTAAGGAGTTCAATTTTTGCATCCAGAGGTATTTTTTTTCCCGTTTTATTAATCAATTTACCATTGACAATAACACCATCATTTTTAATAATTTCTTCGGCTCGTGCTCGAGAGCTAACTAAGCCTCGGGATAATAATATTTTATCGATTCGTTCTTCCAAAATCACTTTTCTTTTAGCACCAAACGAACCGTATGACGCGTTTTTTGTTCAAGAATAACCTCTTTATTTAAAACCAATTGTTGAATCGTTTCATCATTGTAATGGCGTATGGTGGCCAATTCCAAATCGGTATTGTATTTCACCTGATAATCTTGCGAAAACAGGGAAACAAAGGCATCAATATTCACTTTCTTACGATCCACTAAAATTGAAAAATCCAATGCTGAATTTTGCATAAGATTCATTGTTACATGCTCCTTGGTGAGCTTATCGAAAATATCACTTAGGTTTTCTTCAACGATAAATGAAAAGTCTTTAGTCGTGAAGGAGAATAAAACTTGGTCCTTTTTAATTATGAATGAAGGAACGAGATTGTCGTTTTCTGTAGATTGATGAATGATCGTTCCTTCAGCATCGGGGTTCAAAAAGGATTTAACGTACAAAGGAATATTCTTTTTCTGTAAGGGCTGAATGGTTTTTGGATGAATGACAGAAGCTCCGTAATACGACAGTTCTATAGCCTCTTTGAATGAAATACGGTCGAGTTTCACCGTATTTTCGAAGTATTTTGGATCTGCGTTCAACATTCCAGGTACATCTTTCCAAATCGTGACACTTTCAGCATTGGTACAGTATGCAAAAATTCCAGCGGTATAATCCGACCCTTCCCTTCCAAGTGTTGTTGTAAAACCTTCAGCGGTATGGCCTATAAATCCTTGAGTAATTAAGATAGAATTGTTTTCAAATAAGGGTAAAAAGTGCTGATGTATTAATGCTTCCGTCTTGTCCCAATCCACCTTGCCTTCTTGAAAATTTGAATTGGTACGAATGAGTTTTCTAGCATCAACCCATTTTGCTTTGTGTCCCTGTTCTTGAAGGTAAGCGGAAAGAATGTATGTTGATAAAACCTCACCAAGCGATACGATTTGATCGTAAAGAAACGCTTTGTTTTCGGGTACAGGTTCATTGAATTTTTTAGCAATAATTTCTAATGTTTCTTCAACGTTCTGATAAACCTTAAAGTGCTTTTCAACGAATAGTACACCTAAGATGTCAATGTGGAATTGCGTCAATTCTTCCAAATTAGAATCAAACCGATTTTTATCACGCATTACCAAAGACGCTACAATTTCTTCGAGCTTATTCGTTGTTTTACCCATTGCGGATACCACCACGGTTAGTTTATCACCTTGATATCGTGCAAGAAGTTTAGAAACATTTTGAACTGCTGCACCGTCCTTGACAGAGGCACCTCCGAATTTAAATACTTTCATGTCGTAAAATTATCAAATTCGATGTTTTAGAAGTAATTGGGGTTTTCAGAGTTATGAACTTTGAAAATTTAGCAAATTAAACCGAAATTAATTGATTAGGAAAGCTTATCTGTAAGTATGCGCATTTCTATAACTGGAGAAATCTTTTCATAAAGGATATTGTAAACAGCCTCTACAATGGGCATTTCCACTTGAAATTTCTTATTAATTTCAATGATACATTTCGTTGCGTAATATCCTTCAGCTATCATGTTCATCTCAAGTTGTGCAGTCTTTACGGAATACCCTTTGCCAATCATGAATCCAAAGGTTCGATTTCTTGAGAATTGCGAATATGCGGTTACCAATAAATCTCCAAGATATGCTGAAGTTTTTACATCTCTGTGAATTGGACTCACTTCATCAATAAAGTTCTCACTTTCCTGAATTGCATTGGCAATTAAAACGGCTTGAAAATTATCTCCATATCCCAGACCTGAACAAATTCCTGAGGCCAATGCGTAAACATTTTTTAAAACCGCAGAAAGTTCGGTTCCGATTAAATCGTCGGAAGTGGTAGTTTTTATATACCTGCAAGACAACAACTCAGCCATTTTTTCAGCAATTCTATCCTGCTGACTTGCGATGGTCAAATAGGAAAGACGCTCTAAGGCAACTTCTTCTGCATGGCAGGGACCACAAATGATTCCAATATTTTTGTAGGGCGTACCAAACGTTTTATGTATAAATCGCGCTGGAATTGCATTGTATTCCGGAACGATACCTTTAACTGCCGAGAAAATGATTTTGTCTTTAAGTAGGTTTGGGTTTACACCGTTGAACGTCGCAACTAAAAATGCTGAAGGCGTAGCTATAATGATGATGTCGGATTGGTCTAAGATTTCATTCAAATCAGAACTGATATTGATTTTGTTAAGATCAAACTCAACGGATTGCAGGTAGTTTGGATTATGTCGGTATTTTAAAATATGTCCAACAGCCCCATCATTTCGCATCCACCAATTTACAGACGGAAGGTTGTTACATAAAATCTTAACAAGAGCAGTTGCCCAACTTCCTCCTCCAATTACCGCTACCTTTTTATCCTCTTTCATTATTTATGCAAATTTATGGAATTATTAGAAGTTCGCCTCAAATACGAGTAATCTTTGCATATATTGTTATTTAATTCACTCGCGTTAAATGCCTTGCGAATTTTTTTTTGACAAACTATTTTGTAATTTATTTAAAAAATGTTAAGTTAGACCGCTAAAACTTTACTATATACTTTCAAAATCCCTGAAAGACTATATATAAAAACACTTTACGGATCAATCAAACGTGATGTTCTGTTTAAGTATGTAGTTTGCGTTAGAAACTATAGGTCTGAAAAATATGGCTGCCCGAGGGCAGCCATTGTTTTGTTATCAACATTGTTATTTCAATCCTTCGGTGCTAAAGCACTC
>JBILIM010000049.1:0-8360 GCA_044349985.1 Crocinitomicaceae bacterium | reverse complement strand
TTTGGATTGACGCTTACGATAAGTTGAAATCCATGTTTGACGACACCGAGTTGCTCATCGAATTTGTAAAGGAAGGTGCGGCGGAAGAAACCGAGGTTGACCATGCATACAGAGAGCTCGCCAAAGAAGTAGAGGAATTGGAACTTAAAAATATGCTTTCCGGTGAAGAGGATAGTTTGAGCGCCGTTTTACAAATCACAGCAGGTGCCGGAGGTACTGAAAGTTGCGATTGGGCATCCATGCTCATGCGGATGTACATGATGTGGGGACAGAAAAATGGGTACAAAATAAAAGAACTCAATTTTCAAGAAGGTGATGTAGCAGGAGTGAAAACGGTTACCCTTGAATTTGAAGGCGAATTTGCATTTGGCTATTTAAAAGGCGAAAATGGAGTACACAGACTTGTTCGAATCTCTCCTTTTGATTCCAATGCGAAACGACATACTTCATTTGTTTCTGTTTATGTTTACCCACTTGTGGATGACAATATTGAAATAAATATTAATCCTGCTGATATAACATGGGATACTTTTCGTTCTGGTGGCGCGGGTGGACAGAATGTAAATAAAGTTGAAACCGCAGTGCGCTTGCGTCACGCCCCTTCAGGAATTATAATAGAAAACTCAGAATCGCGATCACAGCTCGCCAATAAAGAAAAAGCAATGCAGCTCCTTAGGTCGCAATTGTACGAATTGGAACTAAGGGCCAGAATGGAAAAAAGAAATGAAATAGAAGCCGGAAAAAAGAAAATCGAATGGGGATCCCAAATACGCAATTACGTAATGCATCCTTATAAATTAGTCAAGGACGTGCGAACAGGTTGTGAAACCGGAAATGTAGACGCCGTTATGAATGGGGACATTGATGAATTTTTAAAAGCATTTCTAATGATGTACGGAAACTAATAATAAACGATTACCAAAACCAAGTAGAATACCAATACCAATACCATATTATGCTTATATACCACCACTCAAGTTGCTCTAAAAGCCGCTTTGCGCTGGATTTATTGCGCGAAAAAAAGATTGAATTTGAAATTATTGAATATTTTAAAACCCCTTTTGAAAAAGAACAATTGAAAGACTTAATAAGAAAGTTAGGCATCCACCCGGAAGAATTGATTCGAAAAAATGAAAAAGAATACAAACAGGTTTTTCCTTCCAAAAATATCTCAGATGACGAATGGATTGAAGGAATGTTGAACTATCCGAAACTTATTCAGCGTCCAATCGTAGTAAACGGAGATAAAGCCGTTATTGCTAGACCGGCTGAAAGAATTTTGGAAATTTTATAGTTGTTAAAGTTGAAATGAGAACCAAATACATTGATTTAATTGACCAGACATTTGATTTTCCCCAGAATGAATTTCACCTGAGGGAAGATCATCTTTTTTTCCACGGGATTGATTTGATGCGTCTGATCAATCAGTACGGAACGCCATTAAAATTCAATTATTTGCCTCAAATCAGTAACAACATTCAACGTGCGAAGGGTTGGTTTAGAGAAGCAATTAGCAACCTAGGATATTCTGGTAATTATTATTATTCCTATTGTACCAAAAGCAACCATTTTTCTTTCGTACTGGATGAAGTTCTCAAAAACGACGTGCACATTGAAACGTCCTCTGCTTTCGACATAGATATTGTTAGAAATCTATACAACACGGGCAAATTACCTGCTGGTAAATTTGTAATCTGCAATGGATATAAACCAAAGCAGTACATTGACAATATGGCTGCACTCATCAATGAAGGGAATCTCAACGTAATTCCTGTTGTTGACAATACGCAAGAGTTAACCGATATTCTATCCAAAACAGATCGAACCATCAGCATTGGAATTCGCATTGCGTCAGAGGAAGAACCCAAATTTGAGTTTTATACCTCCCGTTTGGGTATTCGATACCGCGAAATCGTTCCGTTTTACAAATCCATTTTGAAGGACAACCCGCAAGTTGAAGTAAAAATGCTGCACTTCTTTATCAATACGGGAATAAACGACACTTCGTATTATTGGAACGAATTGACCAAATGCTTGCGCATATACAGTGATTTAAAAAAGGTATGTCCTACATTGGATTCCTTAAATATCGGTGGTGGATTCCCCATTAAAAAGTCATTGGCTTTCGATTTTGATTATGCCTATATGGTTCGTGAAATCCTAACGCAAGTGCAGCGCGTTTGTACAGACAACGACATTCCTGAGCCTAATATTTTTACAGAATTCGGATCGTTCACCGTTGGAGAAAGTGGAGGTGCAATTTTTAGTGTCATTCATCAAAAACAACAAAACGATAGGGAAAAATGGAACATGATTGATTCATCATTTATGACCAACCTTCCCGATACATGGGCGATCAACCAACGCTTCATTATGTTGCCGGTAAATCGATGGAACGACGATTACGAGCGGGTATTACTCGGCGGTTTGACGTGTGACAGCGATGATTATTACAATTCTGAACAACATTCAAATGCCATTTACCTTCCTAAATTTGACCGAAACAAGCCGCTGTACATTGGGTTTTTCAATACGGGGGCTTATCAGGAAACCATAGGTGGATTTGGCGGCTTGAAGCATTGCCTCATTCCAGAGCCTAAGCACATTCTCATTCAAAGAGACGAGAATGGAAAACTGCAAACGGAACTTTTTAGTGAAGAACAAACTGCCGACGATTATTTGAGAATTTTAGGTTACGAAAAAAACGATAAACTTCGTTGATAAACTTCTTTTTATCACTAATTTTGCACGAAATTTAACCTGAAAAATAAATAATGAAGATTAACCGTATTTTCCTTCGACCCAATTCACAATTTTCTCAACAATTTAATGCTTGGGCAAATGCTCACCAGATTGTTGTTGAAGAATATCAAGAAAAGGCCGAAGAAGCGGATAATGGAATCGACGGATTGGTTATCTTCAACGAAAATCAGGAAGTAGATCGTGAAGTAGGAGAAATCAAAAGTCTTTTCGACCGAAAACTGAAGCCTATTCACAATATCGATATCAACGGTACGCTCATGGTTGGCATTTCCAATCTCGATTTGTGGATCGAAAGAAACCGTTGCAAAAATGTACTATTTATTGCTTCCGATGCCATTTTGAATAACCCAAACTGGGAACGGTATTTAATAAATATTCGCTAAGCGTTAATCCTAAAAGAAAACTTTTGTTTTGTTGAGGTTTCGAAAAACAAAATTCATTAATTTCACATGCTAAGCTTTGTTGAAGATGAAAAGAAAATTCAGCCTCGTAGACTCTGACGTGAATTCCAAAAATTTAATGGATACCGGGCAGCGTATTCTAAAATCTGCCTCAACAAGTACCGTAGCACTCGCTTTAGCGTTGACATCATCCACTGCTGTTTTGTCGGGATGTACCGATGAAAAAGATTGCGACAAAGACGTAACCACCTATGCGGATCCAACAGACTCAGCCAACTACGATGCTATGGATACCGCTGACATTGCCGGTTACGATTTTGCTACTTTTCAGGATAAAAAGACCTGTGATTAATCGTTAATTCCATTCGGATGACTGACTTCAATCTGGATTGGTTACTTTTCCCATTTTCTAAGGAAGATTTTGCTGTAGATGTTTTTGAAAAAAAGTACCTGCATATTCAAAGATCCGATTCGTTCTATTTTGAAAAATTGCTTCAAACTAATGATTTAGACGCACTCTTGGGATCACGACAATTTCGATTTCCATCATTAAGGTTAACGAAAGCTGGAGAAGAGTTAACTTCTGAAAAGTATTCCCATGATAAAAACATTGATTTATCACTTATACACAAGTTCTTCTTGGAGGGCTATACCATCATTCTTAACGCCTTGCATGAACAAACCCGAGAACTGGGCGAGTTGGTGAATCGCTTGTCCAACGATTTGGGCCATCCTTTTCAAACCAATATTTATATTACACCACCAAATAGCCAAGGATTTCCTGCACATTACGATACCCATGATGTTTTTGTATTGCAAGTTGAAGGTACTAAGACATGGCGTATTTATGAGGATTCACCGGTAATTTTGCCTACCAAACAAATGGAATTTCAAAAGGAAAAGCATCCTGCACCTGAAGATTTTACAGCGCTGGAACTCAAAAAAGGTGACGTATTGTACATCCCTCGTGGCATGATGCACGATGCGCAAACCAATTCAGATTTATCCGTGCATGTTACTCTTGGTTGGTTAGGTTATACCTGGACAGATGTACTGGTTCAAATGCTTTTGGAGTTTTCGAAAAACAATGCCGCGCCCAGGAGATTTATTGATCCCTTCAAAAATATAGAAAGCAATGGTTTGGAAAACGAATTCCAATTGGTGATCCAACAATTTTTGAGTTCGAATGCCGTATCTCATTCGTTACAACAGTTTCGATTGGAATTGGCCTCGAATCAGCGTTTTTTCTTTAATGATATACTTAAAAATGCGGCGCATTTCAACGGGATATCACCGAGTTCATCATTTATCGTGAGACAGAATGTCACCTTAACGCTTGAAAATGAATCGGAAGAAGTTACTGTGAAAATGGGTTCGAGAGGCATTACCTTTCCTCCCTTTGCTTTTAACACCCTAGATTTTATTCTTCATTCGCCCCAAAAATTCTCCGTTCAAGACCTACCTGATGACTTGGATGACGAAGGAAAAATGGTATTGCTCAAACGTTTGTTGAAAGAAGGAGTGTTAACATTGATATAGATGGATACTACATGTAACACATCATACCGGTTTTCGTTGAAGAACTATGCTTTTAGAAACAATTTTCTGTGTAACTTTCCGTTGATTTTGTGGTGATGCGAATTTTCATAGTTATCCTATTGAGTTTACCTCTTTTTGCAAGTGGTCAATATGCCAATTTCAGATCAAAATCTGAGGTCGGTTTTTTATTGGGTGGTTCGAATTATTTTGGCGATATGAATCAATTCAACCCTTTATATGGTGTAAAACCGGCAGCAGGATTGTTGTATCGTTACAGTTTTCATTCTCGAGCTACTTTTCGTTTGAACGTTATGTATGGTACTGTAGGGGCATCGGATGCGGATGCAAGCCAAGCCATAAAGCAAAACAGAAACCTTAGTTTTTTTACGCCCATTTATGAAGTGGGAAGCGGCTTAGAGTTTCACTACAAACCTTTTAAATTAGGTCATACGAAACATTTTGCAACGGCATACATGTTGGTTGAAATGGCTTTGTTTAGAATGAACCCGCAAACCATCTACAACGACGAGGCCATTGAGCTTCAGCCTTTGGGTACAGAAGGTCAGGGTACATCATTAAACAACGACAAGCCTTACAGTTTGACACAATTGTCCTTACCCATTGGTGCAGGATTTAAAATTTCTTTAGGTAAAAAAGCTTCGTTTTCTTTTGAGTACGGTTTGCGCAAAACGTTTACCGACTATATCGATGATGTTGGCAGCGATACCTATGTTGATCCTATTGGTTTAGCTCAGCAAAGTGGTCCTTTGGCAGCAACGCTTGCCAACAGAAGTCTCGACGGATCTAGATTCGGAAAAAGAGGCGATTCCATTACAAAAGACTGGTATTCCTTCTTCGGAATTATGTTTTCTTTTCGTATCGGTAAGGAGGGTGTTTGTTTCGGAATGTAAATCAGTACATTTGATTTCCAGCCTAGGATTTTTTTAAAGAAACAATTGCTACTTTACCAATTTTTCGGTCTGAATGACCTTGCCATCAACAATTACGGAAATCAAATAAATGCCTTTGGACAATTCCGAACAAAAGAAGGTAGTTAACTCACTTTGAACATCCGCAATTTCAACTGTACGGTTGATGCCGTCTCTAAGAATTATTTGTGTATGATCTGAAATGTAATCTTGAGGAATAAATACATTCAAAGTTTCAGAAAACGGATTAGGAAAAACAACAATTTGGTCGGAATGCTGTTGGTCAATTTGAACGGTTCTCACCTCTGAGTACATGGTTGTTCCATCAAAATCAACTTGTTTTAATCGGTAATACAGTATTTTTTGAGGTTCTAAGATGTTTTGATCTATAAATTCATAATCCAAGATAGACTGGCTTGAACCGGCGGCTTGAACAACTCCAATTTCTGTATAATTCACCCCATCAGATGAGCGCTCAACAGAAAAGAAATCACTGTTTACTTCAGAGGCGGTAGTCCACGTTAACAGGACATTTCGATCTATCGTTTCAGCGAAAAATTCGACAAAGGTAACACCTAAAGGTACTATCATAAAAACGCCAAGATTGTTTGCTTCAGGCGAAACACCGGAAAACGATGTACACGGCACAGCCGAATTGTTACAACCGGCAGCGCCATTAAGTGTTTGAGCCGTGTAGTTTGTTGTTGGGGAATTGCCTAAAAAGACGATCGCGCCTTGTCCTCCTCCTCCACCTGCACCGTGGATACCGGAATTGTTCACCGAACCTCCCGTTCCCCCATTTGCTGCAAAAGTGACTGGGCATCCGCTACTGAATCCAAATATATTGGCTTGAACCACAACGGTTCCAGCAGCACCTCCACCACCACTTCCATCGTTACCTGAATTTAATGAGGTTTGCCCATTCGCAGTTATGGATACCGGACTTGCACAAACGCTTGGCGTTACAATTTGATTGGCCTTTACGAAGACAATTCCTCCACCGTTTCCGCCATTGGTTCCTACGCTGTTATTCATTTGACCGCCACCGCCACCACCGCCCATGAATATCCTATTCATGCCGTAATATGGAAATAAGGTTTGACCGCCCAAACCGTGACCCGTATTTGCTGCATTGCATTGCCATCCAATACCACCAATACCACCTGTGCCTACATTTCCGCCGCCGCCACCTCCGGCATTGTGTGTAAGGCCACCGCCACCACCATTTGCGATTTTCCCTCGAGCATTATTGAAATTGGCATTACTATTTTTATGAATTCCTTCTCCTTTAAAACCGTAACCCGTTGTAGCGGTTTGGTAAGAAGAATTTACGCATCCGGAACCGTTATTTACCGACTTCGCGCCACCTCTAAATCCCAGTGAATTAGCTTGAATGCTATGATTTAGCGTTAATGTTCCAGGCACTTCAATTGCGAGAACCCCACCAACAGAACCATTCCATGCCAATGCTGTTAACACACCGGTAGTGGAATAATTTGGTGACCCAAGGGTTCTTAGCGAAACGATCTGAACACTGCTGTTTGGAGAAAAGTTGTATGATTTTATTGGCGCACTGGAAAAAGTAATCGTTGCGGGTAGACCCGAAATTTCGGTATGTGCAGCGATAGTTAAAAACTCATAATTGCCCGCAGAGCCAATATTTGAAATAGTTCCAAATGTGTTGTTATTATTGACATTGCCTCCAATTACATCGTCCTGCATTTGAATCAGCATCACTATTTCTCCATCTTCAAATGAATCGGCAATTTCGTTAACATCGGTCAAGTTAATTGTAGTACCATTCAAGCTCGTTACTTTCCCGTAACCGTTCACCACTTGTGCATGAATTGAAATGCATGAACAGATGAATAGTGCGAATAAAATGAATCGTTTAGGGTACACTAACTTGTTGATTTAATCTATTTTCAGTTGTGGCAGACAAATTTAACACGTAAAATCCTGAAAAACTAATCTTTACGTTGATTTGATGCCGCGTTTTAGATACGGCGATTGATTATTTCCTTAAGTTGATGTTCCAGCCATCAAAT
Source organism: Crocinitomicaceae bacterium (assembly GCA_044349985.1). Taxonomy (GTDB): domain Bacteria; phylum Bacteroidota; class Bacteroidia; order Flavobacteriales_D; family Crocinitomicaceae; genus M0103. The sequence continues at coordinate 680 of JBILIM010000049.1, read as the reverse complement.
TAAAAAAGTTGTAAAAATCAAGACTTTGCGTTCTGTTGGGTTGGCAATTTTTTTCTTTGTTTAAATTGTCCTCCCCCCTGCCCCCCTCCAAAGGGGGAAAATGTCTCCCCCTCTTGAGGGGGACAAAGGGGGAGGACAGTTAGTTATTCTCCTTCATAAACCCGCTCCACCGTGCCGTCTTCGTATATGAAGAGCAAAACGGAGTTTTTCTTAAATGGCGTTTCTTTACCGTTGAGGTCGGTGATTTTTAAAAGTTTTTTTGTTGCGTTGGAATTTATTTCATCAATCCCTGTGAAACTGAGGGTTAAGTCTAAGGTGACGATGCTGTCGCAACCTGCGGCGTTAAGCAAGGTGTCAATATATTGCCCACTTTGGGTGTAGGTTTGTCCGTTCACCGGCCAAGTGTAGCTGTCGAGCGCGGTTTGGGTTTGGGAGGAGGAACTGCTTAAATAGCCTAACTGGCTGTGATATATATCCGCAATTTCACATGAATTTAGTTCACGATTCCAAATGCCGAAATCGTCAATTAAACCCTTAAAAAACTGCACAATTTCTGATCGATCTACTCCAATCATTAACATTTCATTATCGTTCGATGTACTTGTATTGCCTCCACTTATATTTGTAGCAAGCAATACTCCATTAATGTAACATTTAGTTGATTGCAAATTTCTGCATAA
>JBILIM010000048.1:0-8361 GCA_044349985.1 Crocinitomicaceae bacterium | reverse complement strand
AAGCTGGACGGGTACTACTTCAGGTAACCCAACAGGCAATGAGATCACTGCTACAGGAGGTACATACAACATGACAGGCCTTGTTGCAGGAACCTACAACATCACGGTAACGGATGCCAATGGATGTGTTGCTACCACAACAGTGACAATTACAGAGCCCTCTATACTCAATATAAATATTGTTGGTTTTACCAATGAAACCTGCAGTTATTCAAACAATGCCTCAATAAGCGTAATCGCAAGTGGTAGTTCACCAGGATATACTTATCAAATTATAAATCCTGTACTTTCTCCAAGTAACAATACTGGTATTTTTAATGGACTTTCTGGTTCTGTGGGAGGTAATTTATACACTATAGAAGTTACTGATGCCGTAGGATGTACTAATCAAATAACCCAAGTTCTTACTGAACCTGACGATCTTGATATTGTTGTATCGTCATTTAATAATGAAACATGCAGCTACTCAGATGATGCAACTATATCAGTAAATGCAACAGGGGGTACAACGGGATACATTTATCAAATTATTCTTCCTGCATTACAATCTAGTAACAATACAGGAATTTTTTCGGGCTTAACCGGAGCTATAGGTGTTGGAACAACGTATACAATTCAGGTTACAGATGCTGTAGGTTGTATAGATCAAGTTACCCAACTAATAGTGGAACCTCCTGTTCTTGATATTGTAATTAGTTCATCATTAAATGAAACATGTAGTTATTCCAACAATGGTTCAATAATAGTTTCTGCTAACGGTGGAACTACTTCAACAACTAACGCATATAGTTATACCATTACCGCACCTATTGTAATTGGACCTCAATCTACGGGAACATTTAATAATTTAAGTGGAACAATTGCAGGTACCTCTTATAATATTCAAGTAATTGATGCAAATGGTTGTACCGATAATGTTAACCAAATCATTACAGAGCCACCGCTATTGACTACATCAATAAATGTAACAACAAATTATTTTGGAGAAGATGTAAGCTGTGAAGGAGAAATGGATGGAGCAGCTGTAGTTAATGTATCTGGAGGCACGCCTGGGTATTCTTATGAGTGGAATACATTGCCACCTCAAACTTCTCAGCAAGCAAGCAACTTAGGAACAGGCACTTACAGCGTTACGGTAACAGATGTAAACAATTGTGAATCAGTAAGTTTAGTAACTTTAACCGCTAATCCACTCCCAGTGATAAACTTACCTGATGCTATTGGTGATTGTGAATATAATAACGTAACAATTCAATCTCCGGTAGAACCAGGAGGAAATTGTGTGTGGGAATTTTCGGACGGTCAAGTATTTAATGGTTTTGGCCCTATTGATATTGGTTTCAATACTCAAGGTTGTTACGACTTAGATTATACTTTAACCAATTCTTTTGGATGTTCAACTACAGAGACCTTCGATAACTATATATGTATGGACGCTGCACCTATTGCTGCTTTTACATCTGATCCAAATGAAATTAATATTGTAAATAATCTAGTTAATTTTGATAATTTAAGTCAAGGTGCTATAGCGTATACTTGGGATTTTGGAGATAACACACCATATAGTTATGAAATAGATCCAAGTCATGAATATATTTCAAACGATGAGTACAATTCGTCAACTTTTCAAGTGATATTATATGCTTTCTCAGAAAATAATTGCGTTGATACGGCTATTGGATATATAAATTATGATCCATACTTTGTATACTATGTGCCGAATGCGTTCACACCGGATGGCGATGACAATAATAATTATTTCAAACCGGTGTTTGGTTCTGGTTTTACCTATGAGAATTATGCATTCATGATTTTTAATCGATGGGGTGAATTAATTTTTGAAACCAATGATATCGGTGGCGCTTGGGATGGAACCTACAAAGGAAAAGATTGTCAGGATGACGTTTATGTTTGGAAATTAGTTATTCAACGATCTAACAACGCTGAGAAGTTTGTCGATGTTGGACACGTAACCTTGTTAAGGTAATTTGATGTAGATTTCTCCTTAAAAGGGGTATTAATAAAAATAAAAAAGGCTGAATCGATTCAGCCTTTTTCTAATAAGAGAATTGAAATTTTAACAATATTCGTTGTAAGCTTCTGATAGATTTTCAGCTATCATTTGGGCAGTACCTCCCTCAATATGATGTCTTTCTAGGAAATGGATTAATTTTCCGTCTTTGAATAGAGCTATTGAAGGAGATGATGGTGGATAAGGTAAAAAGTATTTCCTTGCTTGATTCGTAGCCTCGGCGTCTACTCCCGCAAAAACAGTTGCAAGTGCACTCGGTGTTTTATCATTTTTAAGAGATAATTTTACTCCTGGTCTCATATTGCCTGCAGCGCAACCGCAAACTGAATTTACAACAACCAATAGCGTTCCTTTTGTGTTTTGAATGACCTCGTCTACTTGTTCTGCATTAATTAACTCTTTAAAACCTACATTTGATAGGTCTTCTTTCATTGGCTTTACTAATTCTGGAGGATACATATATTTATAATTTAGTGTTGTACAAATTTACAAAGGATTGCATTATGAATTTATTTTTTTACATTTCTGTATAAACCCACTTCTGCACTTAAAGTTTTTTGATAAAGTATAAGATCCGTTAATTCTTTTGCTAAAAGTGGCGCCAATAAATAGCCTTTCGCACCCAATCCATTAAAACAAAATAAATTTTTATACTCATGGTGTTCACCACAATAAGGCCTTCTGTCATAGGTCGTAGGTCTTACGCCGGCATCATGTTTTAAGATTTTAAAAGGAGCATCAGAAATGTATCTAAGCATTTCACTTAATGCAGATTCACCCGCTGCCGTTGGGGTGTTGTCGTCTGTATGCCAAACATATGTAGATCCAATTTTAAAGGTATTGTTTCCTAAAGGAAGCACGAAGCATTTTCTATTTAAAGATTCATCTTCAGGAAGTGAATCGTGTTGAATGGTAATCAATTCCCCTTTAGTACAATCCACCTTTACATCCTTAAAAAAGGGATTTTTACTAATGTCTTTTCCTTCGCAAAAAATAATGCCATCAAATAATTTATTCTTGTATTTTAATTCAGCAGGAATCAAAGCGTTATAATCAAATTCTTCGTTAATCATCTCCTCCGTTTTCCAAATAACTTGCAAAAAAGTTTTTAAAAGTGTTTCGGCATCAACATGATACGCTTGCTTTAACCTACCAGAACCAAACTGGTTTTTTGCACTTGCATACCTATCATCCTCCTCTAGAATGGGATTTAAATATGAGGAATAGTTGCTGTCATTTTCTTTTTGTTTCCACATTTCATATTCTTGATGAGATGAGAAAAGCCTTCTGATACGAATGGGTTTGATTATTGAAGTTTGGGTTTGTTGCTCTAAATTGTTATAAAATCCTAAAGCGTATTCTAAAAGCGAATCTATACGCCACGATTTAGCCATTCGTCGAAAAACAATTGGATTAATAAGCCCTGCTGCCACACTTGAACTTTGATTCTTGTTATTATCAATGATGCAAATGTTATGTCCTTCTTGCTTTAAATGATATGCAGTGAAGTGTCCTGCTATTCCACCCCCTACGATTAAGAAACGTTTTGGCATAAATTATTTTGTAAGTGCTAAACTAATAACGCTAATCTTAATTTCATTGAATTCATTCAAAATACTTTTTGCCATAGACTCAATAGTTGCGCCCGTCGTAACAACGTCATCTACAATTGCAATATGATTAAATTTCTGAAGTTTAGATTTATCCCATTCATACTGTTCTTGAGCATTAATCCAACGGTGGGTTTTTCCCATTTTTGTTTGACTTTTTGTATTGTCTTTTTTGATAACGAGATTAGTGTATACTGGAACTTCAATGAGTTCTGATATCCCATTTGCAATCAGCTCGCTTTGATTAAAACCCCTCATGAATTTCTTTTTTGGGTGTATTGGAACGGGTATCAAACCATCCAGCTTTGGGAAATTTGATTCTATTTTTCTTCCTATTATTCTCCCCAGTTGAATACCAACTTCTTGTCTTGATTTGTATTTTAGGGCATGTAAAATGGGTTGAGCCGCTTTGTTTTTCTCAAAAAATAATAGAGCGAATGTTCGTTCTATTTTAACCCTTCCCCAAAATAATTTATCCAAAATCGTGGGTTCATCATAGGTCTCAAAATAGGTGTAATTGAAATCCATTTCGCAGAACGGACACACGTTAATGGAATGATTAAGCACTTCCTTTTCACAAATTAGACAAACATTTGGGTAAATTAAGTGCTGTATTGCCTCTTTAAATTGAATGGATTGAAGCTTAAATGCATTGATTATATTCGGCTTTTGCATAAGGGGTAGGTCTATTCACATTTTACTGTTTAAAATAACAAAATATTACCATTGCAATTCACCTTATGTCCGTTTAACTTTATTGAAAGTTTTTAAATAATCAAAGATTTACTGAGTTTAAGAAAGAAAAAAATTATTGACAAAGACAAGCCTTTTGTGTGTGAATATCTTTTGTGAATAACGCTTTCTTAAGTATTTAAAGGGATTGCAAAATGTAATGTTAATAACCTTTCGGTTTTGTGAATTTCTTTAATTGTGAATAGAAAGTTTTTTAACAACTTTTGTAAGCCTCAAATAACGAAATCAATGCGAGTCTACACCCAAGGATTTCACCCACTGAGGAAACAAGAATTTTAGTGAATGTTAACTGCTCGGAATATGCCGAATTAGGATTGTATACGGGTTTAATTTATTATAAAATGGCAAATTCAGAACCAATTTTAGAAACCGATAACGGACGCTTCGTTCTTTTTCCTATTCAACATGATGATATCTGGTCTTTTTACAAAAAAGCTGAAGCTAATTTTTGGACTGCAGAAGAAATTGATTTGTCTCCGGACTTAATCGACTGGGAGACGAAATTAAATGATGATGAAAGACATTTTGTTAAACATGTTTTGGCATTCTTTGCGGCTTCAGATGGTATTGTGAATGAAAACCTAGCGGAACACTTTCTTTCAGAAGTGCAGTACACTGAGGCAAAGTTTTTCTACGGTTTTCAGGTGGCTATTGAAAATATCCATTCTGAGACGTATTCACTCTTGATTGATACCTACATCAAAGATACAGCAGAAAAAAACCATCTTTTCAATGCAATTGATACGCTTGATTGCGTTCGTAAAAAAGCAGAATGGGCTTTGAAATGGATCGATAAAGGCTCTTTTGCAGAGCGATTAGTTGCTTTTGCTGCAGTTGAAGGGATTTTCTTTTCTGGCTCTTTTTGCTCAATTTTTTGGTTGAAGAAAAGAGGGTTAATGCCGGGTCTGTCCTTTTCTAATGAGTTGATTTCAAGAGACGAAGGGTTGCATTGCGATTTTGCTTGTTTGCTCTACAATAAGCATCTCGTGAATAAGCTCTCCAAAGAACAAGTCAGAGAAATTATCGCTGACGCAGTTGAAATTGAAAAAGAATTTGTAACGGACGCCTTACCGGTGAAATTAATCGGAATGAACAGCGAATTGATGTCGAGATACATCGAATTCGTTGCAGATCGTTTGTTAGTTGAACTTGGAAATGAGAAGATATACAACTCGACTAATCCTTTTGATTTTATGGAAATGATTTCCATTGAAGGAAAATCTAATTTCTTTGAAAGGAGAGTAGGCGAATATCAAAAAGCAGGAGTTTTATCTGGAAAAGAAAACCAGATGTTTAGCCTTGATGAAGAATTTTAAAAACCATTATTACTTTATTTGAAAATACTATTACCATGTATGTAGTTAAAAGAGACGGAAGAAAAGAGGCGGTGAAGTTTGATAAAATCACCGCAAGAATTATTAAAATGTGCTACGGACTCGATCCTTTGGTTTCCCCTGAAGCGGTTGCTATGAAAGTTATTGAGGGTATATATGACGGTGTTACCACTACCAACCTTGATAATCTTGCTGCTGAAGTAGCCGCAGCTAAAACAATTGATCATCCAGATTATGCCCTATTGGCATCAAGAATTGCTGTCTCAAACTTACACAAGGAAACCAAAAAAACATTTTCAGAGGTAATTGATGATATGTATAACTACATCGATCCTAAAACCAAACTCAATGCATCTTTGATTGCTGAGGATGTGTATAAGGTGATTCAAGAAAATAAAGAAATGCTTGATTCCAGCATTATTTATGACAGAGATTTTAGATACGATTATTTCGGATTCAAAACATTGACGCGTTCTTATTTGATGAAATTGAACGGTAAAATCGTTGAACGTCCACAGCAAATGTTAATGCGTGTGGCGGTAGGAATCCATAAAGGAAATATTCAAGATGCAATCAAAACTTACAATTTGATGTCTGAAGGTTGGTTTACACATGCCACACCAACATTATTTAACTCAGGAACTCCTAAGCCACAAATGTCATCTTGTTTTCTTTTAACCATGAAGGAAGATAGCATAAGTGGTATATACGACACGCTAAAATCTTGTGCACAAATTTCTCAATCAGCTGGAGGTATAGGTCTATCTATACACAATGTGAGAGCAACTGGTTCTTATATCAAAGGTACCAATGGTACCTCAAACGGAATTGTTCCAATGTTGCGTGTATTTAATGACACAGCCCGTTATGTTGATCAAGGAGGAGGAAAAAGAAAAGGTTCTTTCGCTGTTTATATTGAACCATGGCATGCAGATGTTTTTGATTTTCTGGACCTAAGAAAAAATCATGGTAAAGAAGAACAAAGGGCAAGAGATTTATTCTTTGCACTTTGGATTCCGGATCTATTCATGAAACGCGTAAAAGAAAATGGTGAATGGACATTGATGTGTCCTCATGAATGCCCAGGTTTAGCCGACACGCATAGCGCTGAATTTGAAGCACTCTACACAAAATATGAGCAAGAAGGAAAAGGTCGTAAGACCATAAAAGCGCAAGATTTATGGTTCAAAATCTTAGAATCACAAATTGAAACCGGTACACCTTATATGTTGTACAAGGATGCTGCAAATTCAAAATCGAATCAACAGAACTTAGGAACGATTAAATCGTCTAATCTATGCACAGAGATTATTGAATACACAGCTCCAGATGAAATAGCTGTATGTAATCTTGCGTCTCTTGCCTTGCCTAAATATGTTAGTGAGGATGGAACTTTTGATCATAACAAGTTGTTTGAAGTAACCTATCAAGCTACGGTTAATTTGAACAGAATAATTGACGAAAATTATTACCCGGTCGAAGAAGCAAAAAATTCTAATATGCGTCACCGTCCAATAGGTTTAGGTGTTCAAGGATTGGCTGATGCTTTTATCCTGTTGGGTTATCCTTTTGAATCAGAGGAAGCAAGAGCACTCAATAGAGAAATTTTTGAAACCATTTATTATGCTTCAATGACGGCATCTAAGGATTTAGCTAAAATCGAAGGTGCTTACGAAACTTTTGCAGGTTCACCGGTTTCTAAAGGTGTTTTCCAATTCGACATGTGGAATACAACACCAACAGATCGTTGGGAATGGAATATTTTAAAGGAAGAAGTCGTTAAATATGGTGTTCGAAATTCTCTTTTACTTGCACCAATGCCAACGGCCTCTACAGCTCAAATTTTAGGAAACAACGAATGTTTTGAGCCATATACTTCAAATATTTATACACGCCGTGTGTTGTCTGGAGAGTTTATTGTTGTGAACAAGCACTTATTAAAAGATTTAGTGAAAGAAGGCTTGTGGAATAGAGATATGCGTCAAAAAATTATGGCAGCAAACGGTTCTATCCAAGGAATAAATGAGATTCCACAAAAATTGAAAGATCTTTACAAAACAGCTTGGGAAATATCTCAAAAAGCAATTATAGATCAGGCTGCAGATCGCGGTGCTTACATTTGTCAGTCACAATCGTTGAATATCTTCATGGAGAATGCGAATTTTGCAAAATTGACCTCTATGCACTTCTATGGTTGGGAGAAAGGTTTGAAGACAGGAATGTACTATCTAAGAACAAAAGCGGCAACCGATGCGATTAAGTTCACTGTAGATAAAGCTGTCGTTGAAAAACCAACTGAGAAAACTATCGAAGAACAACAAGCTGCCATCGCATGCTCTCTAGAAAATCCAGATGCATGTGAGATGTGTTCTGGATAGAAGCGACGCTATGTCGGTTCTGGACAGAACGAAAATCCGACGGAGACAAATGTGTTCTGGATAGAAGCGATGCCACGCCGGTTCTCGACATAACTGAAAACCGGTGAAGTCAAATGTGTTCTGGATAGAAGCTTTACAGTCCTGTTCGTGATAGGATTAAAAACCAATTTGGTTTTACTCGGTTTCTTCGAATTAATTAGTGTTTTCAATCAAAGATGTAACGCATTAGCGTTTGTTTCTGAAAAACAACCATT
>JBILIM010000047.1:0-8393 GCA_044349985.1 Crocinitomicaceae bacterium | reverse complement strand
AACTCTTGCAAGTTCTCATATCTGACGACGTATAAAATTCTTTGAATCTGGGAAGAAAATCTTTTTCAATGTTTTCAAGTGGGAACGTATAGGATTGCAACAGTGTATTGCACTTTTCACAATACCATTGCAGCCCATCCATAAGGTCTGTTTCTTTTCTAACCCTTTCTATAACCAAACCAACGGTGTTAGCACCACGCATAGGGGAATGTGGTGTTTTGGCTGGTAAAAGGAACATCTCGCCTTCCTTAATAATGATATCTCGAGCTTTACCATTCTCTTGAATACGCACACATATATCACCTTCAATCTGGTAGAAAAGCTCTTCACTTTCGTTATAATGGTAATCTTTTCGCGCATTGGGTCCGCCAACAACCATTACGATGAAATCTCCTGCCTCTTTGTAAAGATTTTTATTCCCTACGGGTGGTTTGAGTAGGTCACGGTTTTCATCGATCCACTTTTGTAAATTGAAAGGTGCAAGCATAGCAACAGAATTTATACGAATATACAAGTTCGTTGTTAGAATATAGATTTTCAAGTGCAAAAAAAATGGGATCCTTTTCAGAATCCCATTTAATATGTCTATTAAAGATTATAAGATTACAAATCTAAACATTCGTTCATTTTTAGCAGAACGCACGGTGATGTAGTACATTCCCGGCTGACATTCGTCAAGCTTAATGGAAGTAACTGCATTACCGTTGATAGCATTTTCTGCTTTGCGAACAATTCGTCCGTTTACATCGGTGATGGTATATCCTAATGATTCTGTTGAACCTTCATTTGAAATGTTCAAAATATCAGATGTAGGATTTGGATAAATATTTAAAGCATCGAATATTCCTTCATCAACACCAGCTCCAGAACATGTAATCACGGTAACAAGAACATTGGCTGTGTCATCTGGACAAACACCATTTCCGGTTATGTAATCATAATTATACATTCCAGGAATGTTACTGGACGTAGTATTGTTTCCAGCAATTGGTTGGTTAGATGGATTGTACCATGTTCCACCAAGATCTACAAGTCCAGATAGTCCATCAAGTAAGTTGAACGATGAATTGTTACACACTTCGAGTGTGCCATCCACACCAGCACTTGATGCATCAAAAACATTTACAGTTGCAACAGTCGTATCAGCAGTACATGCTGTTTGAACTATGTACAAAGCGTTGAAGCTAGTTGCTGCCAATGTGCTTATGTTCATCATGGAATCTGAAACTATTCCAGGATTTGCAGGGAAAGTCCACGTTCCATTGTTTTGTCCTGCAGTAATAACAGAATTTAAGTTTACTAAACTATCAGCGCGACAAGCATTCACATCACCATCTGTTCCTGGAGCCGGAAGACAAACGTCTACACACACTTCATCAATAAACAATACCCATCCATCAACACCACCGCTAGGGATATGGAATGCGATGTAAACATTGCCGGAATACGCACTCAAATTAATCGAAGTATCCAAATAGTTTGTATTTGAATATTGATCCAGTGCCATCAATTCTGTGGTGAAGTCTGCAGGATTCATTCCGGTAGTTGAAAGAACTACTCTGAAATCATTAGGCTCAGAAACACTCTGAACGGCGTATCTGAACGTAAGAATTTCATTTCCGGTTAATACTAATTGTGGTGAAATTAAATAATCATCATTTTGACCAAAGTTAAAGTCGGTATTAATAGCAGCGGCATTGTCGCCATTGTACGGATTATTTATATTATTTAGATCCCATGCATCTGCATCATTGTTGTTGTTAATTACAGTCCAACATGCTTCAGAAGATGATCCTGTATCGAAACTTTCGCAGAATCCAATTGCAGAAAGCGCATTACAGTTTGTAGTGAAAAATCCACCCAATGTCCACGGACTCGTGCTTGCTCCGCATACTCCTTGGTAATATACATCATACGTTGTATTATCAGCAAGACCCGTTAGGGTATAAAAAAGGGAATCGTTCGATATCGTAACAACTTGGTTGGAAAGAAGTGTTCCAGTACCCTGTGTAAATCCGGCAGGACCGTATTCAATGTTGAAGGTATTTGTAGCTGAACAACCAGCCAACCATGTGATATCTGCTGAATTTGAAGTAACTTCTGAAGCAACGATGGTTCCCGCGGCTGGACAAGCAGGTGCTGGAGCTATAGTTACATCATAATCTTCTGTTTCTCCGTAACTATAAGTACTACATGGATTTATAACGGAACCATTCGTGAAATAACTACATCTCACGCGCATTCTATGCACACCAGCAGGAGGATTACATGCGAGTGTGATAGGGAATGTAGAACTTGCATTTATGGCTCCTGGAGTGAATCCTGTACCGATAGTCGTAGGTGTGAAACCAATTCTCTCATTAGTAAGCGGGTCAGTGGAAGTTGTAAAAATGCCATCATCGTTGTAGTCGATCCATGCAGAAAATCCTTGAAATCCGTATTCACCTGTAGATACAGCTAAGGTATAAGATGATGAAGGCATCAAGGTTGCAGTATAATTCGGTTGCCCTGTATAGTATGTGTATGATGGAGTTCCGTTAACAAAACCCGTGTTGTTCGCGAGGGTAGTTCCTACGATTTCTACATTAGAAATCAAGTCACCAAATGAGGTTCCTGTAGTGTAGGTAGGTGTACAGTAACAATTTTGGAAAGGTTGCATCGTAACCTGAACGGGTGCAGAAGTGCCATTGTTTCCTGCACAAGTAACCACACATTGGTAATAGGTATTGGTCGTCTGAGTAGTAGTTAAACTAGGATTCGTGGCTGCAGCAATGTTGGTAAAAGTAACACCATTAGAAGAGGATTGCCATTGGTAACTAACACCGACTCCAGTTGTAGCATTTTGAAGCGATAAAACAGTATTCTGACCACCACAAACAGCCGTTTGTGAAGCCAATGTGTTTCCAGGTGCTGGAGTTCCAGAACATGGCCCTGTTGCTTCGGTCATTGTAATGTTATCAAAATTTAAATAGTAATCACCAGTAGTACCATAGACAGCATTGAATCTGATATATAGCGCCCCGGCTGTAGGTGAGAACGTTACACTTCGTGTCGCACAATTTCCAGAAACGACATGATTTGAAGGGTTTACTGTCTCGATTGTGGTCCATGGTCCCGTTGCAGAAGATCCATATTGAACATCAAAAAATCCCCAATCACCTGATGTCCCATTGACATTAGCACTCCAATCTGCAATTTTGTAATCGTATGACATGCTGATTGTGCCTCCAACACTAGTTCCAACAGAAGGCGAGGTTAACTGTCCAGCGAAAGCGAAAGCAGGATCGTAAAGGTTGATTCTTTGTGCCCCTCCGCTGCCTCCACAAGCGGTAGCGCCGGTATACCAATTAAATCCTGTCCATCCACCACCGGATGCGTCAAAGTTTTCTGTGAAATTGACTTGTGCATCTAACATTCCAGTAATCATACTGAAGACGAAAGTCAATAGCATTAAATAATTGTGTTTCATGTTTTGATTTTAGATTTGGCGACTAATTTAAGAATTTTTTAATAATTCTTTAATTACCATTTCAATCGCAGTCAGCCTTTATTGGATTTTTTTGTTTAAAATTCTAGTTGTATCAATAATTGGAATGTAGATAAAAAAAAAGTGGCGATTTACCGCCACTTTTTCCATTCCCATTGGGTTTGAATTTTATTGTTTTATCACTTTGAAAGTATGATCACTTTCTTTATTGTAAATTTTCACAAAATACATACCAGTGATGTGTTTTTCAAGGTTGATTTGAATTGATGATCCATTCATAACAACATTACTATTTTCTTCTACTAGTCTTCCTTCAATATCCGTAACACGTATAGTAAAGATACCTTCATTAGCTGATGTCAAGTATACGATACCATCGGTTGGGTTCGGTTGAATAGCGAAAAGTTCAGTTTTATTTTCTTCCAAGTTTAAGTAATTACATGAAGCGTCAACGGTAACAAGAACATTTGAAGTATCGTCAGGACAAACACCATTACCCGTAATGTAATCGTAATTAAACTGTCCAGGGATATTGCTTGCAATAATTTCTGAGTTACCTAACGCATTGTTACTTGGATCATACCATGTTCCACCGAAATCTACGTTACCAGTTAATCCTGCCAATAAATCTACCGGCTGATTTCTACACACAGTTAAAGTACCATCACCACCTGCTGAAGAAGGAGGGTAAATTTTAACTTGTGTTACCAATGAATCGTAAGCACAACCATCTGTTAAACGGTATTCAAAGTTGAACGTTTGGTAAGCCAGACCAGCAGATGCAAACAAACTGTCGCTGTGAATTCCTGTGCCTGCAGAGGCAAGTTGAGCAGTCCAAACGCCACCAGCGTCATTACCTGTTACACCATTGAAAAGATTTACGGTATCACCTGTACAAACATCAATTAATCCTGTATACGAACCGGCTTCAAGGATTATAGGCGTAATAGAAATAGAATAATTACCTGTCGTAGCTGTATTACCATCTATCATTAGGTAAACAGTATCACCTGGCGTTAATCCACAAGCCGTAAAATTCGGAGCATTACTGGTTCCAATAATGGCATTGTCATTTGCTGCCACCAAGGTAAAAAATCCGAAATCGTTGCACCCTAAAGACTCATAAACAGCAGCCTGTCCAGCATAATTGATTGCGGTATTGTTAACACGAACATTACCCGATGCAGGAGCAATAAAGGTAAACCAAGTTGTAGCGTTCAATGTTGAATTGATCCATCCGTCATTCGTTTGAGCTCCTGTTGTTGGAGGGGCAATTGAAGATTCATTAGCTTGAACTGTAGCACCTGTATTGTTGAATGTGTATAGTGTTCCATCAGCAGCCAACATTTCAGCACCACAAACGGTATCGTTAGATAAAGGCATAGTGATTAAAAATGGGCCAACATATTGAGAAGTATCCACACCACAAACAGCTTGCAAATAAACTTGATAAACTCCACCACCTAATAAGTTAATGTCTGAAATGGTATCGTTAAAATTGGCGTCAACAGCAACTTCTGTTCCTTGCGTGTACGGGTCATATCCAGACATTCCGTATGCAATATTGAAACCTGTTACTTGATAAGAAGGTGAATATTGCGTCCAGTTCCAAGAACTGATTATAGAATCTACTGCAGCATTGTTTATCATTCCATTTGGATTAGCACACCATGGTGGCGTAAGAATTGTTCCTAGTAACCCTAAGCTTTGAAGAGTAGGTGAACAATCTGCGAAGATGTAAAAGTCATATTCCGTATTTTGATTGAGACCTAAAATATTTGCGCTTGTTAACGTTGTTGTAATTGAAGTGCCGCTTGTTGCTGGGTCAAAACCTGAAAGACCATAAACAATCGTCCAGTTTGTTTCAGCCGCAAGTCCTGCTGACCACGAAAACGCAACTTCTTCAGGTGTAACAAAAGAAAGCGTAAAGTTTGTTGGTTTAGGACAGTCTGTATAATAGAAATGTGCACACGAATTGTTTTGTAAGAAATTCGTATTGTTCATGGAAACATTAATGTTTTGATTTGGCCCTGTTACACCAATCTCAGCGTCTAGACCGTAATCGTAAGCGACATTATTGTGTACAACATCATCGTAAACATAATAGATTTCATTTGTTGCCTCTTCAATGATAACCTCAAATGTGGTCCCATCAGTTCCTAGCGTTGAGAAATAGTGCGCTAAATCGTCCCATTGAACAACAAAAACTCTATTTGGGGCAGTTCCAATGGTTTGATAATAAACGCCACCATATGGATCATTCATATCTTGAACATATGGAAACAATCCAGTTCCTGGTGTCATTGTGTAGTTAACCTGACCCGTTAATGTTCCTAGAATGATACCTCCATTGTTTCCGACAGTAACGTTATTTACCAGTGTTCCTTGATAAAGGAAAGTGAACGGTAAGGTTACCCCTGCTTCGCTATCATCTAATAAATTTAAATTGGTTCCCGTTGCAGAAATATCAATAAATCCAGTGGATGGACATTCCGTATCGTAATCCATGTATTGTGCCTGATTATATGTATTCCAGTTAAAGGTTCCTGCCCAATACGAAGTATCACCAGGTCCACAAATTCCTCTTACATATGCTTGGTAAAAACTATTTGAAGTTAATCCAGAAAGAACAGTAGGATTGGTACTTGTCGTAACGATTGTTCCGGTACCCGGCGTAAATCCTTGAAGACCGTATTCGATTTGCCACTGAGTTTCCGATCCTCCAGCAATCCATTGCAATTCAGCAGTAGTTAAACTTGCTGTAACTAGTGATAAATTGGTAGGTTGAGGACATGTAGGTGCGGGAGCAATATTAACCAAATAATCTTCCGTTTCTCCGTATGAGTAGGTACCACAAGGCGTTATTGCTGAAGCTAATGTTGTTTCGACGTTAACAATGCGCATTCTCGTTAAACCAATTGATGCAGTAGCGGGAATTGTAATTGAACCAGTAGCTAAGTAGGGTCCATTTGTAAAAGTTGGTGTAACATATACTTCTTCACCCGGGTCGGTAAACAATCCGTTTTGATTGTAATCTATGTAAATTTTAAGCATGCTGTTAAAATTCCCACCACAAGTTCCAACATTGACTGTAAATGGATAAGCGGCTGTAGCAGCAAGAAGAGGAGCCGCAACGGTTGCAGTATAATTGGAATACATATTCAATACAGATCCAGGACCACCTGTGGTTGCACATGTCGATGTGTTATTCAATGTTCCAATAGATACACCAAGAATTTCTTCGTCTCCAGTAAAGCTGGCAGCACTGTTACAGTAGCAATTGATGAAGGTACTGGTAGTAACTAAAAGTGGGGTGGATGTACTTGAGTTTCCAGAACATGTTACAATACATTGGTAGTAGGTGTTAGCTGTTTGTGTTGCTATATAAGTAGAAGATGTTGCTCCAATGATGTTATTGTATGTTACACCATCCGCAGATGATTGCCATTGATAGGTTAAACCTGTTCCCATTGTTGCTCCTGTAAGTGAAAGCGTTGTCCCAACAGATGGACAAACCGGATTTGCAGAAGCAGCAGTTGTTCCCGCCGTAGGGGCTCCAGTACAAGCAACACCGGGTATAAAGGTAATACCACCGATAAATCCTCTTGGATAGTTTGCAGGAGTTGCAGGATAGGCAACGCCACCCCAAGATATACCATCTCCTGTAACGATGTTAACACCACCGGCACTGAAGGTATTCGTTCCTGCACCTGCTGTTAATGTCATGTATTGCATGGTATTAGCAGAAAGTCCTAGCTGGTAGGTTTGTCCTGCCGGAATGATTAGAAATAATCCACTTAAAACGGGAACAATTCCGTTAGCTGTGTTGGAGTTACTTACAACACCGGTACCAGCGGATATCCAACCGTTCTGACCGGCGCCAACTGTACCAAAAGTCCATGTCGTGCCATTGAAAGGTGTAGTTCTGTATAACAATTGAATGTTATTTGTTGCAATTGTACCCAAATGGCATTGAACACCTGTTACAATGATATCGAATGCATTGGTGTTTTGTACGTTAAAAATAACGGATCCATTTCCATTGTTATTGGTATGGGTTGTTGTAATTGTTGTTTGTGCATGATGCACAAGGCTTAACAATGTAAAGGCAACCAACGTTAAAAGGTTATTTTTCATAGTATTTACTTTATTATTTAACCAAGATTTCATTGTTCTTTAATTTAATTAAGAATAATTCTGTAGTTTCTAATTTGATTCTGAAGTTCAACCTCAATTAAATAGATTCCGCTTTCAGATTGCGATAAATCGATAGAAAAAGTATGGATTAGATTAATCTCAGAATTTGATGAAATTAAACGCCCATTGATATCTCTAACTGTAATGGAAGCTTGTAATGCTTCAGGCGATGAAATGTTAACAATTCCATTTGTTGGATTTGGATAGATTTGAATCGTTTCGAAGCCCAAATCGTTTAATCCAAAATAGTTACAGCTTGCATCAACTGTTACCAAAACATTTGATGTATCGTTTGGACAAATTCCATTTCCTGTAACGTAATCGTAATTGAACTGTCCTGGGATGTTTCCTGCCGTTAACCAAGAATCTGGTAATGCATTGTTACTCGGGTCATACCAAGTACCACCTACATCGACGTTACCCGTTAATCCTGAAAGTAAGTCGTAAGGTTCGTTTTTACAAACCGTTATTGTTCCGTCATTTCCTGCAGATGAAGGACCATATACTTGAACTTGAGAAACGATTGAATCGTAAGCACAACCATCGGTTAGTCGATATTCAAAATTAAATACTTGATAAGCTAAACCGTCTGAAGCAAATACGCTGTCTATAACACCTGTATTAGCAGAAGGCAATTCAGCCGACCAAACACCACCGTTGTCATAACCCGTTATTCCATTGAATAAATTCACAGTATCCCCAGAGCAGA
>JBILIM010000046.1:0-8449 GCA_044349985.1 Crocinitomicaceae bacterium | reverse complement strand
TTCCTCAACAGAAGTTATTTCCAACCGTGCATCTGTTATAATACTCACTTGACAATTTAATTCCTGCGCAAAATTTATTTTAGCAATGAAAAAACTGAGAATGACTAAAAAGTACGTTTTCATTTTAAGTAATTTGCTATGTAATCAACAATATCCTTTGCAACCAATGCCTTCGATTTTAACTCGAATGTTGAAAGTTTATTGTCTCTGTCTAAAATACTAATTTTATTTGTTTCTAACTCAAAGCCAGCTCCTTCATCTTTAATTGAATTCAACACCATTAAATCTGCATTCTTTTTTCGCATCTTTTCACCTCCATTTTCAAGAAGGTTTTCTGATTCCAAAGCAAATCCAATTACTTGTTGATTTTCCAACTTATTGGCACCCGCCCAAGCAAGCACGTCGGGGTTTTTAACAAATTTAATGACTAGTGAATCGTCATGTTTTTTTATTTTTTCTTTAGCTTCTGCTTCTGGGCGGTAATCTGCAACTGCAGCTGCAAAAACACCGATTTCCGTATCATGCCAGATTCTTTTCACCTCTGCATCCAATTCAAGGGCGGTTTGAATTCTGGTTATTTTTAAATTGGGATGTGACAAACTCAAATTCGTTGGACCCGAAATTAAACTGACGTGGGCACCTCGTCTTAAAAATTCTTGTGCAATAGCATATCCCATTTTACCTGAAGATCGGTTACCTACAAAACGCACTGGATCAATATTTTCATACGTTGGACCCGCTGTGATGAGAACTTTTTTATTCAAAAAAGAATGGAATTCTTGATTTACATTAAGACATTCTACAATGGCGTTAAAAATGGTTTCAGGTTCAGCCATCCTTCCTTCACCACTTAGCCCGCTTGCCAATTCACCCTTTTCGGCAGGAATTATTCGAACATGGTGTGTCTTTAAAAGTTCGAGATTACTTTTTGTTGTTGGATGTGCATACATATCTAAGTCCATTGCCGGTGCAACAAGAACTGGCGATTTAGCACTCAGATAAACGGCTGAAAGCAAATTATCGCATGAACCATGTGCCATTTTCGATAAGGTGTTAGCTGTTAATGGGGCAATTACAAAAACATCTGCCCAAAGTGCAAGTTCGACGTGATTTGTCCATTGTCCGTTAGCTCTATCCCAAAAATCGATTGCAACGGGATTTTCAGAAAGTGTTGAAACCACCAAAGGACTAATAAAATCTTTCGCAGAGGGGGTCATAACAACCTTTACCTGAGCTCCAGACTTTTTTAAAAGTCGAATTAAAAATGCTATTTTGTATGCAGCAATTCCTCCTGAAATTCCGAGAAGAATGCGTTTATTGAACATGGACTATTTTTCTTCTGGAGTCCTAGTATAGATTTTTTCATCAATCAATTCCTGAATCGCCATGGCAACAGGCTTTGGAAGTTTTTCATAGAACTTTGAAATCTCAATTTGTTCTCTGTTCTCGAAAATTTCTTCTAAATTATCGGTTGAAGAAGCAAACTCTTGTAACTTTTGAGTTAGTTCTTCTTTCAATTCAACACTAATTTGATTGGATCTTTTAGATAAAATAACTATTGATTCATAGATATTTCCCGTTTCTTTCTCCATTTTAATGGTATCTCTTGTAACGGTTGATCGCTCTGCTGTACTGTTTTTAAAGTTCATTTTTTCTTAATTGTTCGAACACGAAATTTCATATTCTTTTTGCATTTTTTCCAATACGTTTTGTACGTCGTTGGATGAAGAAGAATTAGGAAACTCAACCGCAAAGTTATAACATCTTTCTTTAGTTTCCTCAATTCTTTCACATTTTTTATTTTCTACACTGTTTAAAGTGAGCATATATGAATTGTTTACCAAAAGATAAAAAATTTCTTCCCTCAAGTTTGATCGCGGATAGTCACTCAGGAATGTTTTCGCGGACATTACAGCAGCTCTATAATTTTCAGTCTTATCATACAATTTGACAGCATCATAATCTTTCAATTCGAGTTTATACCTCAAATCATCCATTTCATGATTGCAAGAATCCACCAATGAAGATTGCGGATATGCATCAATAAATTGTTGAAGATAATTAATTGCAATTTCGGTTTCATATTGATCCAAGGTGTGATCTGGAGAATTGTTTACTGCACACATTGCGGATAAAAACATGGCCTCTTCAATTTTCACTGAATATGGAAACCTCTGCGTAAATGCACCGAGATAATAACCGGCCATTGGATAATCTTCGAGCGCAAAGTATGATTTTCCAATTCTAAAATAAGCCAATTCCCCTTCGCCTGATTTTGGTGTTCTTTGATAAATTTGCTCGTAAAGTGTTATTGACTTTAAAAATTCGGATTTTTCAAAAAGTTCATTTGCCGTTTCAAATTTTATATCGTAATCATCGCTTTTTACAATTTCGTTGTATTCTGAACAAGATGCTAAACAAATCGTCAACAAGCAACCAATAGCAAGATGTATGTTTTTAACTATTTTCAATTTATTCGATTTTAATTACTGAATACGCAAACTTCTTCCTATTTGAAGTGTGGTTCTTGTACTAATACCATTTAACTGGCAAAGTTTTGAAACCGTAGTTTTGTTTCTTGCTGCTATTTCAGAAAGCGTATCACCGGAGCGAATTTTATAATATTTCCTTGTAGCTGCCTTTACAATCGGTTCTACTACAGGCTCGTCGGTGGACTTAGGCGTTGCTTTGAAAGCGTCTGTAGGTTTTGCTCCAGGCAAAAATAAACTTGAATGCACAAATAAATTTTCATCCTTGCATTTTTTCACATTAAAATCAATTATTTCCTCAGGATTCATTGCTGCGTCATAAAAACGAACCTCAAAATGGAGATGCGGGCCAAAAGATCTTCCCGTATTGCCTCCCAAACCAATAACATCGCCTGCTTTCACCTCTTGATCTGGCACAACCAAAAATTTACTCAAATGGGCATAAAAGGTTTCTAAACCGTTGTAATGTCTTATAATTACCAAATTACCAAACCCTCCATCATTGTATTTGGCATACCTTACTTTTCCGGACCATGCAGCTCTAACCGTATCACCAATATCCAAATCTAGATCTATTCCGCTGTGATGCCTACCGCTTCTGTAGCCGTATCTTGAAGTTACAACGCCATTTACCGGACAAACAAAATCTGTGTGCGATTCATCATTTACACACAACCACAGTGTATCTTTTAGTTTTGAAAGGTCATTTTTTCGTCCTGAAGTGTAACAAACACCATTATCCCAAGGTTGAACGTACTTCAAATTAGGGTTACTAGAAACGATTTCATGAATGCGTTCATTCAAAATGCCATTAAATGTTAAATCTTTTAGATACTCCCATGTCCTGTTGGCATAAATAATCATTTTGCCATTTTCAGTGTCTATTGTATCAATTGGCGTTTGAGCGGAAACAGGATGTGAAAACACCAGCAAACAGAACAGTATTCGTAAGATTAATTGCTCCAAACCACCAAAAATGAATGTTTTTTTCACCATCTGTCCCCAAATATAATCAATTCAGACAAATTCTTTACTTTACATCCACTACAAAAACACTATAGAAAATGGATTCCTTTGGTTTAACAATATCCAAATAACCTTGATCTCCGTAGGCTTGTTCAGGAGGGACAACGATGTACATGCGGTCGGCTTTTTTAGCATTGAGCAATGCTTTTTTCAATCCGGGAACAATTCCGTAATCACTATTTTTAAATGTAAAAGGTTTATTTTCTCGGTAGGTATTGATGTAAAAAGGATTCGATTCAGAACTTACCATTGCATGAATCGTTATTGATTTTTTATCGTCGAATAGCACTTTATTCGATGGATTCTCTAAAAGAAGCCAAACTTTACAACCGTCGACAACTCGTGTAGGTTTTACTTTTTTTAAAATTCTAATTATTAAATAATTATCCGCATTTGGAGGAATTAACCCTTTAATTCCCACATCTCCACGGGCTAATTTGCTTGGGATTAATATTTTGGCAAAATCGCCAACATGCATCTGACTTAATGCGTAATCCCATCCTGGAGTTTGCATTCCAAAACCAATTAAAAATGGAAGCGAAGTCATCCTGCGCAGATGGTTTCCATCAACCTCTTGTCCATCTACAAGTTTTACTTTATAATCAATTTCAACTACATCGCCTTTTTTAAGGGCTTCACCCTCACCTTTTTTAAACCACTCGATGACGATTCCATTATCAAACTTCTTTTTTTCGATAGCGACATGGCTTTTATCTAGAATATTAATGGAATCGTTTACAACCGTTTTTGTTTCCTTTTTCGGTGAAGATTTTTTAACTACTTCGGTACTACAGGAAAGCAATGACAAGAGTGTCACTATTATTACTATATATTTCATTCTGCACTTATTAATTCAATATCAACTATCAAGGTAGATAAGGGAGGAATTTTATCCATATTTCCAGTAATTCCATGTCCTAAATGGGCAGGAATAATCAATTTTGCCTTATCCCCTACTTTCATCAATTTTATTGCTTCCTGAACGCCTGATTCAACATTACTTTTATCCACAATAAATTCATCAATCATATCTTTTGGCGTTTCATAACACACCTTGTCATCTAATAGTTTCACGTTCATTATAACCCCAACCTTCATTCCTGGTATTGGTTTTTTACCTGAACCACTTTTATATATGTAATAATGTAATCCAGTGCCCGTTTTGGTCATTTTCCAAGAAGCATGATGACTTAGATAAATATCTATATTTAATTCCTCTTCTTCGATTAATTCTTGATTCAATGCAATTGATTCTTCTTTACCAAAATTGACTTTCTTTTCCTCAACTTTGGATTGGCTGCAAGAGATAAAAACAAGAAACGCTAATAAAAACAACCTCATTTTATGAAATAATTAGGAATCAATGCCTTAAAAGCAACCAATGCATCTTCCAACTTACCCGCGTAAAAACCTCCAGCTGCATATTTATGACCGCCACCCGAAAAGTGAGAAGAAGCTAGTTCATTCACGTAATAATTTCCTTTCGACCGGAATGAAATTTTAACGCCTTCAGTTTTCTCAATCATGAGACAAGCTACTTCGACACCTGAAATTGAAAGAATCGTATTTACTAGCCCATCAGTATCTCCACTTTGGTAATTAAATCGACCTAATTCCTGTTTCGTCAAAGTGATGATTCCAACTGGAGTATTTGCTATAAGTTCCAATTTTTCAGCGATTGCATAACCGCGTAATTGAAGTTTGCTCACCGTATTCGTGTCAAAAACCTGTTCATGTATCAGATGATGCTGCAATCCGCTTTTTATCAATTCTGCAACAATTTCATGGGTTCTTGCTGAGACAGAAGGAAAACGAAAGGATCCGGTATCTGTAACAAGACCTAAATATATCGGCGCAGCTATATCATGGTTGAGTAGCTGTTTGTTTCCAGTATGTTCAATGACTTCATATATAAGTTGAGCTGTAGAGCAACTGGAAACATCTGAATACGTAATATCACAAAAATCAACAGGATTGGGATGGTGATCGATTAAAATGCGCTTTGCTGTCGACTTTAAAAGTTCTTCTCCCATTTCTTTACCCAAACGATCCGGCGCATTATAATCCAAACAAAAAATGAGGTTTGCTCCCGACAACTTTTCTTTGATTAATTCTGGATTTTTATCAAAAAATAGCATTTGATCTGCTCCAACAAGACTTTTTAAATATTGAGGCGCATCATCCGGCAAACAAAGGGCGACATTTTTATTCAATTTATTGAGCAAATGAAACATAGCGAGTGCACTGCCCATTGCATCACCGTCTGGTCCTTTGTGTGCGGTGACTACAATGTTTTTTGCACTTTGTATTTCGTTTGATATCTGATTGTAAATGTCCATATTTGTTATTAATTCTTTTCTTTAATTAAGTGTATTTAATCTATTTGTTTCTATCTGAATACGCTCTTTTAATTGATCTGACACTTCAAATAGTGGCAAACGCATTTTCGCAGTCATTACGTTTAAGGCTTCAAGGGCAATTTTAACTCCACCAGGATTTCCTTCTTCAAAGAACATTTTTGTAATCGGTATTAATTCGTAATGGTATTTTCTTGAGGTTTCAAAATCTCCGTTCATTGCACTTTTCACCATTTTGGAAAACAACAACGGAAATGCATTTGCAACTACGGAAATTACCCCATCCGCACCTGAAGCAATTAATGGCATGGTCAAGGCATCATCGCCCGATAATACCCCGAAGTCATGTGCTCTCAAACGAATTATCTCCATAATTTGCTCCATGTTACCTGAAGCTTCTTTCATCGCTACAATATTTTTAATTTTCGAAAGTGCAATAGTTGTTTCTGGAGTCATGTTTGAGCCTGTACGCCCGGGAACATTATAAAGTATAATAGGAAGATTGGTGCATGATGACAGGTATTCGTAATGCGCTACGATCCCTTTTTGAATCGGTTTATTGTAATATGGTGACACCGACAAAATTCCATCTATACCCTTCGGGAGTTGTTGAAGTGAAGCACCAACATGCTTTGTATTGTTTCCTCCGACACCATAAACGATGGGTAATTGACCGTTGTTTTCTTGCATTACATGTTCCAATACTTGTAATTTTTCTTCTGGTGTTAATGTTGGTGATTCACCGGTAGTTCCTTGTACCACCAAAAAATCTGTTCCACCATCAATTTGTAATCTTACTAAGTTTCGCAATGCTTCAAAATCTACCGTCTCATCGTGCTTAAATGGTGTTACTAATGCAACACCTGTTCCTTTAAAAATATTCTCCATTTATCTATAATTTAACAAATTGACTAAATAGTCAATTAACATAATATTTACGCAATCATTTGTTTAAAATCTTCCTCAGAAAGTATTGGCACATTCAAATCAGCTGCTTTTTTCAGTTTAGAAGGTCCCATATTATCCCCAGCCAATACGAAATTCGTTTTCGTTGAAATAGCGCTTACATTTTTTCCTCCGTTTTCCTCTATTAAATTCTTGAGTTCATCTCTCGAAAAGGACTCAAATACACCTGAAACAACGAAAGTTTTTCCTTCAAGTTTATTGCTTATATTAACTTTCTCTTCATTTTGGAACTGAAGACCAATTGCCATAAACCGATCTAGAGCCATTAGATTTTCTTGCTTTGAAAAATAACTCAATAACGAATCGGCGATTTTTTCACCTATTTCATCAACTTGCATTAGCTCTTCCTTCGACGCTTCTGACAATGCATTTATGTTGTCAAAATGATTAACGAGTTTCTTTGCGACCGTTTCCCCTACATGTCTTATTCCGAGAGCGAAAAGCACCCTGTGAAAAGGGACTTTCTTAGAAACTTCCAAACCTTGAAGTAGGTTATTTGCTGATTTTTCAGCCATTCCATCAAGATTGACTATTTGGTCGAAAGTTAAATCGTATAAATCAGTAATTGCACGAACAAGTCCTTTTTCAAAAAGTAAATCTATTGTTTCACTTCCCAAACCTTCAATATTCATCGCTTTTCTGCTGATGAAATGCTCTAATTTACCTTTAATTTGAGTGGGGCAATGATCTTCATTTGGACAATAATGCTGAGCTTCACCTTCTTTTCTGACCAACTTACTATTGCAATCCGGACAAATTTCGACAAATACGATTGGAGGTAAGGAAGCAGTTCTTTTGGACAAATTCACTCCAACAACTTTTGGAATAATCTCGCCACCTTTTTCGATATAAACTGTATCTCCCAGATAAAGATTTAATTTCTCGATTTGATCTTGATTGTGCAAAGATGCTCTTTTTACAATTGTCCCGCCTAATGAAACCGGTTTTAAATTCGCAACGGGTGTTATTGCTCCTGTTCTTCCAACTTGATAGGTTACACTTACTAATGTAGTTTCAACCCTTTCAGCCTTAAATTTATAGGCAATTGCCCACCTGGGAGATTTTGCAGTAAAGCCAAGCTCCTTTTGCATATCGAAAGCGTTAACTTTAATTACAACACCATCAATTTCAAAAGGTAAATCGTAACGCATTTTATCCCAATAATGAATAAAATCCATTATACCTTTGATTGAATTGGTTTTTTCGATATAACGATTTTCAGCTCTTGGAATTTTAAAACCCCATTTTCCAGCCTCGTGCACTGCCGAAAAATGATCAGAAAAACTCAAATCATTACCATATAAACCATACAGAAATGAGTCTAAAGAACGAGACGCCACGATTTTAGAATGCTGCATTTTCAATGTCCCAGACGCCGTATTTCTGGGATTTGCAAAAAGTGCTTCTCCAGCCGCTTCCCTTTCCTTATTCAATTTATTAAACACCGTTGATGGCATGAAAATTTCTCCTCGAATTTCAAAGTCGGAAGGAAAATCCCCTTTTAATTGAAGTGGAATCGTTCGAATTGTTTTAACATTATTTGTTACATCCTCTCCCTGCACACCATCGCCTCTGGTAACTGCCTTAACGAGCTTTCCGCTTTCATACCTT
>JBILIM010000279.1:0-3426 GCA_044349985.1 Crocinitomicaceae bacterium | reverse complement strand
TATTTGATCGAATTTCCTTCATAAATTCTGAAGCATATACAAAACTTACAACTTCAGGATTTTCTGTTGAAAGAATCGATTTTCTATCCCCAGACCACCAATTTTTACCGTGGTGAATAAAAAGAATAGTATCTGCTATTTCTATTACGGAGTTCATATCGTGAGAAATCACTATAGTCGTAATATTGTATTCGTCTGTAATTTCACGAATCAAACCATCAATAATAATTGAAGTTTTAGGATCTAGTCCTGAATTGGGTTCATCGCAAAACAAGTATTTGGGATTCATAGAAATGGCTCTTGCAATCCCTATACGTTTTTGCATTCCACCGCTGCATTCTGAAGGTAATAATTTACTTGCCTTTGTAAGATTTACGCGATCTAAACAAAAATCAGCTCGAGCCTGCATTTCTTTCTTAGTCATTTTGGTGAACATGG
Source organism: Crocinitomicaceae bacterium (assembly GCA_044349985.1). Classification (GTDB taxonomy): domain Bacteria; phylum Bacteroidota; class Bacteroidia; order Flavobacteriales_D; family Crocinitomicaceae; genus M0103. The sequence continues at coordinate 2,988 of JBILIM010000279.1, read as the reverse complement.
AAAGCGGAAACATTACATTTTCCTCAACCGTCATAGAGTCAAAAAGTGCAGACCCCTGAAATAACATCCCGATCTCCGTACGAATTTCTTTTCGCTGCTTACGGTTCATGCCAGAAAAGTCCCTGCCATCAAAAAGAATTTTTCCAGAATCCACTTCATGTAAACCAACGATACATTTTGCCAATACCGATTTCCCATGACCTGATTGACCAATGATCATATTGACCTTGCCCTTTTCAAATGCAGCATTGATATCAAAGAGCACCTGATTCTTACCGAAGGATTTATTTACACCAACTACTTCAATCATAAAAGCATCAATTGGGTAAGGATAAAGTTAGCGATCAAAATAGCTATACTACTACTTACAACCGCCTGAGTGGAAGATTTACCAACATCAAGTGCGCCTCCTTTGGTGTAATAGCCGTAGTAAGAAGCAATAGAGACGATTAAGAATCCGAAAACAACTGTTTTCGTCAAAGCGTACACGACATTATAAACTTCAAAGAACGATCGAATTCCCAAAATATAGGTTTCGGTTGTGAGTAAGCCAGAAACCACTAAAGCAATCCATCCACCAATAAGGCTCAAAGCCATAGAGAAAATAACTAAAATTGGGAAAAAGAAAACGGCCGCAACTATTTTAGGTAAAACGAGAAAAGACAGCGAATTTACGCCCATAATTTCCAGTGCATCAATCTGCTCTGTAACGCGCATTGTTCCAATTTCGGAAGATACATTTGACCCCACTTTACCTGCGAGAATTAGTGAAATAATTGTAGGCGAAAATTCTAAAATCGTACTGGATTGCGTAATGTATCCGACCGTATAATCTGGTAACAATGGATTGTCAATATTTGAAGCCGTTTGCAACGCAATTACTGCACCCATAAATGTTGACATTAGGGCAACAATAAAAATAGAGTTGATTCCAATAAGTTGGATTTCATTAAAAATGCGTTTCCAAAATATAGAAAATTTATCAGGGCGTGAGAGTACAACCCACATCATTAAAAAATAGTTCCCTATATGGCTAATTGTTTTCACAATTCTAAATTAAGTTATATTTCTGTCATTCACATACAATGGCTGAAAACTTTCCAATGAAAACATGTTGATTTCTTATAATTTTGAAGCGTGAAAAAAGAACCATTAAAACGGCGAGAACAAGTAAAAGTGGCATTTTCAAAGTATCTACCTGTTGCTTTTGTTGATGAAATCGTTGAATTGTTTCTTTGCAACCCGGTTCGTTTTAAAATTGTAAAAGGACGAAAAACGAAACTTGGTGATTTTCGCGCAGGAATTAAGGGTGAAAAACATCAGATTACAATTAACGGCGACCTCAATTCCTATGCTTTTCTAATTACTACCCTTCATGAGTTCGCTCACCTTATAACCTATGAAATTCATGGTAATCGCGTTGCTCCGCATGGCCAAGAATGGAAAAACTGTTTTCGAAATTTGTTATTGCCAATCATAAACAGCAAAGCTTTGCCGAAAGATATTGAAGAAGCTTTGACGGGGTTATTGGTTAGCACCAAAGCCTCTTCTTGCACAGATCACAACCTGAGCAGAGTTTTACACAAATACGACAAGCCAAAAGAAGGTATCGAATTACTGGAAACTTTACCGAAAAATGCTGTTTTTACATTGAATGGTAAACAGTTTATTAAGGGTCCTCTGAGAAGGAAAAGATATATTTGTCAAGAATTAAATTCAAACCGCTCATTTCTTGTGAACGCATTGGCTCAAGTTCAACTTATTCAAAATTATTAATGAAGAATTCAAACTATTGTGTAATTATGGCAGGTGGGGTCGGAAGCAGATTCTGGCCGATGTCTACTCCAAACAAACCTAAACAATTTTTAGATGTACTTGGAATTGGTAAGAGTTTATTGCAAATGACTTACGACAGGTTGCAAACAATAGCTCCAAAAGAAAACATTTTTATTCTTACTAATGCGGCATATGCTGACTTAGTTAAAGAACAACTTCCTCAAATTACCCTAGGACAAATTCTTTGCGAACCTATGCGCAAAAATACAGCACCTTGTATTGCATATGCAGCAGCAAAAATAAAGTCGATTGATCCGGATGCAACGTTAGTAGTTAGCCCATCTGATCATTTAATTATACAAAATGAACGATTTGAAGAAATAATAAATACAGCCATACACAGTGCTGAAATAAATAAGAGTATTGTAACACTTGGAATAAAACCCACACGTCCTGATACTGGCTACGGTTACATTGAATGCGAAAAAGACGCAAACGTAACCGGGGGGGAAGTTCTTTTGGTGAAGCAATTCAGGGAAAAACCAAATTTAGAAACTGCAAACCTTTTTCTAAACGAGGGTAACTACTTGTGGAATTCAGGGATATTCATTTGGCAAGCCGAAACTGTACTTGAAGCATTATCCATTTTTCAACCTAATTTGTATCGACTTTTTGCTGAAGATTTGAGCATTTATGGAACACCGAATGAACAAGAAAAAGTGGATGAAGCTTTTGAAAAATGTGATGATATTTCTATAGATTATGCTGTAATGGAGCACGCGAAAAATATAGAAGTTGTAGTTGCGGATTTCGATTGGAGTGATTTAGGAACATGGGGATCATTAATTGAACAGCTACCGAAACAAGACGATCAAAATGCCATTATTGGTAAACATGTACATCTATTTAATTCAAAAAATTGTTTGGTTAATGTACCCGATGATAAATTGGTTGTTTTGGATGGATTAGAAAACTACATTGTAGTAGAATCTGAAAACATGCTTTTGGTGTTAAAATCTGAAAATGAACAATTAATCAAAACCTATCTGAAAGTTGCAGAACAAAAAAGTCCAGATTTTTTCCAATGAGAAGGGCCATCCTTTAAGATAGCCCTATTCTAAAATTATAGTTAGATAAAATCCATTATTTCTTTTTTTCTTCTCTTTCCCACGCTCTGTATAAATCAAAATAACTTTTTGTTTCCAAAACAAT